>NZ_DAMBQK010000004.1:0-259791 GCF_032062175.1 Atlantibacter sp. | reverse complement strand
CTCGTCGGGCTCATAACCCGAAGGTCGTCGGTTCAAATCCGGCCCCCGCAACCAACATCTAACACCCGTTCGGGTGTTTTTTTGTTTCTGACGTCTGAAAAAGTTAATAACCGCAGCGCAAGCGCCGCGGCATCAGGGTTTAACCACGACGCGCCAGCGTCGCCTCGCTGGTAAAATAGGCTTTAATTCCCGCCAGAATAGACTCCGCCACTTCCTGCTGAAAGGCTGCGGTCTTCAGTTTACGCTCTTCTTCGATATTACTGATGAACGCCGTTTCTACCAGAATCGACGGGATATCCGGCGCTTTCAACACCGCAAACCCAGCCTGATCGACGCGGTTCTTATGCAGCCGGTTCACTTTGCCCATTCTGTTCAACACTTCTTTGCCAAACTTCAGGCTGTCGGAAATCGTCAGGGACTGCACCATATCGAACATAGTGTGATCGAGATAGCGGTCGCCGCTTTTACTTACGCCACCCACCAGGTCAGCGGCGTTCTGGGTTTGCGCCAGATAACGCGCGGCGGTACTGGTCGCGCCTTTGGTCGATAGCGCGAATACCGACGAGCCGCGCGCCGCGCGGCTGGTAAACGCATCGGCGTGAATAGAAATAAACAGGTCGGCGCGCTGCTTTTGCGCCTTAGCGACGCGCACCTTCAGCGGGATAAAGACGTCTTCGTTACGCGTCATATAGGCCTTCATATTCGGCTCTCTCTCAATGAGCGTGCGCAAACGGCGGGCAATCTGCAACACCACGTCTTTTTCCCGGGTTTTATATTTGCCGATAGCACCGGGATCTTCCCCACCATGCCCCGGATCGAGCATGATCACAATCGGCCTGTCGCGTCCGGCCTTGCCCGGCTGCGGGCCGGTGTTGCTGGTTCCGGCGGGCGGTACTTTCTTATCCAGTTCGCCGTTGTTGTAATCTTCCAGCAATGCCAGAAGCGGATCCTGTTCGCTGTTGGAATTCACCGGATACAGGTCCATTACCAGTCGCTCTTTAAATTCCGCCACCGGTGCCAGCGCAAACAGATGCGGCGTTACGTTCTGTTTGAGTTCGAAAACCATGCGCACGGTTTTAGGATCGAACTGACCGACGCGCGCTGACTGGATAAAAGGATCGTCAGTACGGATCTGGTTGCCGACCCCCTTGAGCACCGAGTTCAGATTCACCCCTTCAAGATCGACCACCACGCGCGACGGATTGCTCAGCGCGAACTGGCGGTATTTGATTTGCCGGTTAGATTCCACCGTAACGCGGGTATAAGAGGAAGCTGGCCACACACGAACGGCGATCACCTGGCTGCTCGCGGCAAAGCCCGGCTGGCTTACGCTTAATAACCACATCGCGCCTGCCCCTTTGATTAACTGGCGGCGACTAAATAATTTACTGGAATCTGACATGCCTCTCCCGAGCACTAAAATCTGTCACTGGCATAACAACTTAAAATCTGGACCAAAAACTTTAGCGAATGGCGTCCGGCCTGTCATCTATAAAAGGGTAAACATTGTGAGCACGCGGGCTGTTTAAGATTAACGTGGGTTTAGGCCTGAGTAAAAAAAGCCGCTTGCGCCAGAGGCGATAAAAGAATAAAAATACACTATTTACGAATAAACATGCATTGAGAGGGTTTGCCGTGGTGAAGGAACGTAGAACCGAGTTGGTCCAGGGGTTTCGTCATTCTGTCCCTTATATTAATACCCACCGGGGTAAAACGTTTGTCATCATGCTGGGCGGCGAAGCCATTGAGCATGAAAACTTCTCGAGCATTGTTAATGACATAGGCCTGCTTCACAGCCTGGGCATCCGCCTGGTCGTGGTTTATGGCGCACGCCCGCAAATTGATGCCAACCTGGCTGCGCACCACTGTGAGCCCATTTACCACAAACATACCCGCGTTACCGACGCCAAAACGCTGGAGCTGGTTAAGCAGGCAGCCGGGCTGCTACAGCTCGATATCACCGCGCGTCTCTCGATGAGCCTCGGCAATACGCCGCTTCAGGGCGCGCATATCAACGTGGTCAGCGGTAATTTTATTATCTCTCAGCCGCTGGGCGTGGATGATGGCGTGGATTACTGCCACAGCGGGCGTATTCGCCGTATTGACGATGAGGCAATTAACCGCCAGTTAGATAACGGCGCGATTGTCCTGATGGGGCCGGTTGCGGTCTCCGTAACCGGCGAAAGCTTTAACCTTACTTCTGAGGAGATCGCCACACAGCTTGCCAGCAAACTGAAAGCGGAAAAAATGATCGGCTTCTGCTCGTCCCAGGGCGTGACCGACAGCGAGGGGAACATTATTTCCGAACTGTTCCCTAACGATGCCCAGGCGCGAATCGATGACCTGGAAGCGGCGGGCGACTACCATTCCGGTACGGTGCGTTTCCTGCGCGGCGCGGTGAAAGCCTGCCGCAGCGGCGTGCGGCGCAGCCACCTGATTAGCTATCAGGAGGATGGCGCGCTGTTACAGGAACTGTTCTCCCGCGATGGCATTGGCACCCAGATTGTTATGGAAAGCGCCGAACAAATTCGTCGCGCCACCATTAACGACATCGGCGGTATTCTTGAACTGATCCGTCCGCTGGAGCAGCAGGGCATTCTGGTGCGTCGTTCGCGTGAGCAACTGGAAATGGAGATCGACAAATTCACCATCATCCAGCGCGATAACCTGACCATCGCCTGCGCGGCGCTCTACCCTTTCCCGGAAGAGAAAATCGGTGAAATGGCCTGCGTGGCGGTGCATCCCGACTACCGGAGTTCGTCACGCGGTGAAGTGCTGCTGGAGCGTATTGCCAGCCAGGCCAAACAGATCGGCCTGAGCAAGCTGTTTGTGCTGACAACGCGCAGCATTCACTGGTTCCAGGAGCGCGGCTTCACGCCGGTGGACATTGATTCGCTGCCGGAAAGCAAAAAAGAGATGTACAACTACCAGCGCCGTTCAAAAGTGCTGATGGCAGACCTGACATAACCCCTTTCGCTACTGCGAGAAATGCGTCAGCAGCCCGCTGCGCCGCTCGGTACGGGCGGTGACGGCCTGGCGCAGCACGCGTTCATCGCCGTACAAAGACAATTGCTCACGGGCGCGGGTAATGGCGGTATACACCAGCTCGCGCGTCAGCACCGGCGCATATTGATTCGGCAAAATCAGTACCGCGTGTTTGAACTCCGAGCCCTGGGATTTATGCACGGTCATCGCCCAGGCGGTATCGTGATCCGGCATGCGGCTGGGCGACACTGATTTGATGGTGCCGTCCGGCAGTGGGAACCAGACCCGCAGCCCCTGCCCGCGATTAAGCGCCACGCCGATATCGCCGTTAAACAGCCCGAGCGCACTGTCGTTGCGGGATATCATCACCGGCCTTCCTTCATACCATTTTGAATGTGCCGAACGGGTAATTTTGCGCTTACGCACCAGCGCCTGCTCAAGCTGCTCGTTAAGCCCGCTGACGCCATAAGGCCCTTCGCGCAACGCGCACAGCAGTTGGAATTCGCTAAACGCGCGCAGGATATCGGCGGGTTCGGCCTGCGCTTTAACCTGTTTCAAAAAACGGTCGTAGCCCGCGATCGCATCCTCAATCATGGTCACATAATCTTCGCCGCCGTTGAGCGGCTTCTGGCAGATGTCGGTAAAACCGTTGGCGAAAGCCTGGTTCACACCGTGATGGTCGCTACAGTTCACCGCCTGCGCCAGTTGCCCGATGCCTGACGAACTGTCGAAGCGGTAGCTGGTGCGCAGCAGGCACAGCGCATCACGCAGCTCGCAGGCGGCGGTGGATCCAGAGTGTGGTACGGAACAGCCGGTCAACTGGCTTAACTCGCTGGCGCGCGCCGGCGTGTAGGCATCATGAGCGTAGCGGCAGATATCCCCGAGGACCGCGCCCGCTTCCACTGAGGCCAGTTGATCGCGATCGCCCAGAAAAATCACCCGCGCATGGGGCGGCAATGCGTCGATTAAACGCGCCATCATCGGCAGGTCAATCATCGAGGCTTCGTCCACCACCAGCACATCCAGATGTAGCGGGTTGGATTCGTGATGGCGCGCCCGCTGGCGGCCTGGCGTCACGCCCAGCAAACGGTGCAAGGTACTGGCATCATCGGGAAATGCCGCTTTTTGGGCGTCGCTGAGCGGTAAACCGGCCAGCGCTGAGCCCAGGGATTCGGTGAGCCGGGCTGCGGCTTTACCGGTCGGTGCCGCCAGCTTAATGCGCGGCAGCGTCTCACTGAGTTGAACCAGCGCGGCCAGCAATTTTGCTACGGTAGTCGTTTTGCCGGTTCCCGGCCCGCCTGAAATCACTGAAATACGACGCGTAAGCGCTACCGCAGCGGCGACCTTTTGCCAATCAATCGCTTCCCGCGAAGTAAATAACCCGTTTAAGACGTCTGAAACCCGCGAACCGTCCACTGTCATGACCCGGTTATGCTCGCGGAAAAACGCCGCAACGGCTTTTTCATGCCGCCACATGCGGTGTAGATAGAGACATTCCCCTACAAGCTTAAGCGGTGTCGGCTCCTCGCCTTCGCTAACTGCATGGCTGCCAAGCAGCACGCTGCGCCAGTCGCCCGGATTGCCCGCCGCCTCGAACAACGTTTGCCAGAGCGGCTCGCGCCGCAAACCTGCCGCGTCCTCGGGGTTTAACCGGCTCAGCGGCAGGCAAACATGTCCTTCGCCCGCATCGCGGCTGACCAACGCCGCCGCCAGCATGACCGCCGGTTCGTTGTTGGAAGAAACCATAAACGCGAACTGCACATCCAGCGGACGTAGCAATTTCAGCTGTTGAGCCTGTTGGAGTAATTTATCCATTTTCATTGCGTCATCAGCTCCTGACCTGCAAACAGCGCATCCATTTCATCAATTAACCTGGCGTCCGGCCGGGTGGTGAATATCCCGTTTGACGGCTGATTCGGGTCCACACCGCGCAGGAAGAGGTAAATCACGCCGCCAAAATGCGTTTCATAGTCATAACCCGCCAGCCGGTGGCGTAAGTAACGGTGCAGCGCCAGGGTATACAACTGATACTGCAAATCGTACCGGTGCGACTGCATCGCCTGCGCCATCGCCTCGCGGGTATAAGCCTCGCTGCCTTCGCCGAGCCAGTTTGATTTGTAATCCAGCAGGTAATAACGCCCCTGCCAGCGGAAAACCAGATCGATAAAGCCTTTCAACATGCCGCGTACCTGGCGGAAATCAAGCGGCGGGCACGCCGCCGAGAGCGGATCGTAACGGCGGATTATCGCGTCGAGCCGTTGGGGATCAAGATCGGTCTCAATGGGTAAATAAAACTCCAGCTCAACCTGTTTATCCTTTGCGCCAAGCTGGTTAAGACTGGCACCGCTGTCGGCGATCGGCGCAGCTAAAATGGCCTCAAACCAGCCGGAGAACACACCAGCCCAGTCGCTGTCGAATCCGCCGAGCTGCAACTGCTCCGCAAGCCAGGCGGGATCTACTTTCGCGGTAAAATCCAGGTTTTCAAACAGTCCGTGCAAAAAGGTGCCCGGCGACGCGCCGCGTGGAAAGGTATGCGGCGTCATTTCAAGGCTGACGGTTTCAACGCGATTGCCTGCGGCATCAATATCCAGGCGCGGTAACAGCAGTTGCGCCGCGCTGCCGCCGTGTTGCTGGAGGGCGGAGTAACTGGTCACCCGCCAGCTGTCTCTGACTTCACGCTTAGGCTCGCGAGCATCCAGTTGCAATGCGGGCGGCTGGGGCGGCTGCCAGGGCTGCGTATCGGGCTCGGCAGCAATTTCCAGCGTGATATCTTCACCGCATAACGCTTCCAGGCAGCGGCGCAACCCGGCGGCATCCTGCGGTTCGCCGTTCTGGATCAAGCGGCCCAGCGCGCTTTGGTGCAGGCTGGTATCGCCTTTTTTCCCGCCCCGGCCTTTAAACAGCGGCGCAATACCGATGCTGCAATGCCAGACGGAGCGCGTCAGCGCCACGTACAGCAACCGTAAATCTTCCGCCAGACGCTCGGCTTCGGCCAGTTCCAGGCTCTCTTCGCCGTTATCCAGATCCAGTACCGGCGCAAACGTGGCGCGATCGTGATAAAACGCCTGCTTCTGCTCGCGATAGTCAGCGATAAACGGCAGCCAGACCAGCGGATACTCCAGCCCTTTAGACTTATGCACCGTCACGATCTGCACCAGATGTTTATCGCTTTCCAGCCGGAGCTGCTGGCTCGATGCGTTCGCATCCGGTTCGGCGATATGCTGCGACAGCCAGCGCAGCAGCGCCGGTTCACTGTCGAGTTGCGCAGAAGCCTCCTGCAACAGCTCCGTCAAATGCAGCAAATCGGTTAAGCGCCGCTCGCCGCCGGGCGTCGCCAGTAAGTTTTCGGCAATGCGGCGCTCAACCATCAAAGCACGGATCATCGGCATCACGCCGCGCGCCAGCCAGATTTGCCGGTAGCCGTCAAACTCTTCCACCAGCGCATCCCAGGCGTCTTCATCCTGATTGATGGCGTCGATAGCGGCGGCATTCAGCCCGAGCATGCTGGTGGCGATGGCGCTGCGCAACGCGCTTTCCAGCTCCGGGTTCAGGGTCGCCTGCAACACCCACAGCAGGTCGAGTGCCTCCTGGGTAGCAAACACGCTGTCGCGGTTGGATAAATACACCGACGGAATATTCAGCGCTTCCAGCGCCTGGCGGATCACGGCGGCTTCAATGCGGTTACGCACCAGTACAGTGATATCCGATGCCTGCACCGGTCGCTGTTGCTGGGTATCGCACAGCAACGCCTTGCCCTGCGCGCCCGCATCCAGCCAGTCGCGGATTTGCCCGGCACACACCGTCGCCATGGTTTGTTGGTACTCGCTAACACCTGCGCCTTCGCCCTCCATCAGCCACAGGCGCATAGCCGACTGTGCCTGGCCGTTGAGTTCAAAGCGCAGACCGTGGTTCTTTTCGGCGGCGTTAACCTTCAGGAAAGGGATTTCCTTGAACATAAACGGCTGGGGAAGCTGGCTGAAAAGCTGGTTGACGCTGGCCACCATGCCCGGCGCGGAACGCCAGTTTGTATCAAGAGTATAGTGAGCGCTAACTTCTCCACGCGCGCGCATGTAGGTAAAGATATCTGCGCCACGGAAGGCGTAAATCGCCTGCTTGGGGTCGCCAATTAACAGCAGCGCCGTGTCCGGCTGCTTATGCCAGATACGGCGGAAAATGCGGTACTGCTGCGGATCGGTATCCTGGAACTCATCGATCATCGCCGCCGGATAGCGTGTACGAATCGCCTCTGCCAGCGCCTCGCCGCCCGGCTGGTGCAGCGCTTCATCAAGACGGCTTAACATGTCGTCAAAGCCCAGCTCGCCGCGACGGCGCTTTTGCATCGCCACGGTATAGCGAATCTCTTTAATGGCGCGGGCTAACACCAGATCGCGCAGCGACAACGGTTCCGCCAGCAGCGCATCGATTTCGCTAAACAGCGCATGGCGCGGCGGTTCGCCCTTTTTGGTTTTCTCATCAAGGGTCGACTGGGCGAATTTTTCCAGCGCGTCGGGCAGTGCATAGGTTTGTGTCTCTTCGCAGGCCCACGCGTTGACTTTATCCAGCCAGTTAGGCAGGTTGCGGCTGCTGTAGCTGCGTTTATCCACACCGGAGCCGGCAATCAGCGGGCCGATATCGTCTGCCGCCGCACGCCATAGAGCCTTAACGCGTTCAAGACGCTCGACGATTTTTTTATGGCGGCTTTCGATGGTTTCATCTTCCGCTGGCGGCGCTTTCAACTGCGGCGCTTCACCCTGCAGATAGCTGTTAATGTCCTGGAGCAAGGCGTGCGGCCCCTGCCATAACTCGCTCACCGGACGCGCCACCGATTTGTCTAACGGATAGCAATGGCGACGCCAGAAATCCGCGCACGCCTGATAACGCAGCAGGGACTCATCCTCGATTAGCTTTTGCTCAAACGGCATCCCGGATTCAAACGCGTTAAGATTAAGCATGCGCTGGCAGAAACCGTGGATGGTAAAAATTGAGGCTTCATCCATCTGGCGCTCTGCCAGCAGCAGAGCCTGGGCCGCATCATTCAGATCGGGAATTTCTGCTAATAAACGCTGAAACAGCGGATTGGCGGTATGCCCGCGCAGGCAGGCAATACGCAATTCATGGATGTTAGTGCGGATACGGCCACGGAGTTCTTCCGTGGCCGCTTCGGTAAAGGTGACCACCAGCAGGGATTCCGGCATTAAGATGCGCGGATGGGCGGCATCACCGCCCAGCCCCAGTAATAGCCGCAAATAGAGCGCGGCGATGGTATACGTTTTCCCTGTGCCGGCAGACGCCTCGATCAGCCGCTCACCCACCAGCGGTAAACGTAATGGATCAAGGGGTTGCACGGTCTCATCGGTCATGGTTTCTCGCTTAACAGGGGCAAAGATTGTTGCAACGCGCTGACGCTGTCCCAAATCTTGCCACCCTCAGGCATCGCGTAATCCGGCTTGCTGCTCTGGCTGCCGGAAACCTGCGATAGAATCGTCATGCCCTGAGGTTCAACCACGGCCTGGTGAAAGAAATCAGCCAGTTTTTGGGGCGTCAGCAGTTTAATTTCGGCGATTACTTTATCACGTGAATCAAACTTCATATTGCCCCGATCGAAATCTTTGCTGACGATTGATGCTTCCTGCGCCAGGGTTTGCGGCGCTTCCAGCATCTGGTTAATCACGCCCTGCTGGATTTGCGCAAAGGTGGCATTGTCCATTTTGCGCAGCCGTTTTTCAGCGGTGGGGAAAAACGCCTGATAGCGCGCCCACAGGGCCGCAGGTTGCTTATCGCTGCTCTGCAACAGGAAGCCCATACCCCACTGGCGGCCTACGCCCATCGGAAACGCGAACACCGCATAGCCCAACTGCTCTTCCGTGCGTAACTGGTTGTAGAACCACGGCTGGACGATTTGCCCAAGCATGGCGCTGTAGGCAGAACTAACCGTCTCGCTATAGCCCGTCGGCACAAATACCGCAGCCAGGGCGGAGTCAGTACTGCTGCCAGCTTTATTGAAAATCGCCTGCTGTTTTTTATCCACCACGACATCTTTATTACGGCACCATTCGTTGCCGTGAGTCGCCAGTTGAGTCTTCACCTGGCGCGCCAGGTCGGTGGCTTGCTGAGAAGTCATGTTGCCCACCATTAAAAACTCAGGGCGGGCATTGGCTTTCAGTTGCTCACGGTAGCTAAGCACATCGGCAAGCGTAATCGACGGCAGCAGCGCCCGGCGCTCTTCACGCTGAAAGTACGGCACCTGAGAGATCATCTGCACTGGCATAATGGCCTGATCGTAGGCTTTGCCCTTCTCGGCGGAATCCATCATCTGGGCGTACCAGGATTTCGCCTGGGCCAGTTGCAGCTCGTCCGGCGTATAGCTGAAGTAGCCCTCAAGCAGCGCCAGGAACAGCTTCGGCAAACGCTGGGTATAACCGTCGGCATTGACCATCAGGCCATTGTTGGCGTTAGTGGAGAAACTGATCCCGCCGACTGAAGCCTGATTGCTGAGCTGGTCGAGCGCCAGGCCAGCCAGGTAGTCATTTAACGCGAACAGCACCTGATTTTTGGCGCTGTCCATGGCCTGCGGATTGCGCAAAATTACCGAAATATTCGCCTTAGGTTCATTGGCGAAATAACGGCTCGGCATATACACCACCCGCAAATCCTGTTCATCAACCAGCAGTTCAGGATGCTTATAGGTTTTCTGCGTCTTGATCAGCGTAAAATCATCGGGAATATAGGGGTTCAACTCCGGCAACTGGAGCTTGATGGATTGCGCTTTTTGTTGCCAGGCCGCCAGCGTCGCGGCAGGAATTTTTTCCACCTGATACGGCGCTTCTACGAAATAAGCTTTTTTGTTGTGCGGCTCATTCGGGCTGATGTACCAGACGCGGGCGTTTTCCGGCGTCATCATGGTTAAGCGCGCGTTGACTTCCTGCGGATCGAAGCGATCGGCGATATTGACCGCATCCAGGGTATGGGCGACGGGCACGCGGATCATGGTATCCGCCAGCCACTCCACATAACCCATATCGCGGGAAATAGACGGGTAGCGAAAATCGAGATCCAGCACGTGCGCCAGTTCATCGAAATAGCGTTTCTCGACACCCTTTTCTTTCAATAAGTTGATATAGCTGAATACTGCGGCGACTACATCATCACGGTTTGCCAGGCCTTTATCCGTCAACGTAACGGAGATAGCGAATACCCCGCTATTGCCGTTGACGATAGGATCGGAGTCAGCACGCACGCCTTCCGCCAGCCCCTGCTTTTGCAGCCAGTCAGACAGTGTATCCGCGCTGCGGTTGCCGATCAGATAACCAATCAGCTCGTCTGTTTTGCTGCGAAATTTATCGGTATTGTTGTTGATGCGAAACTCAATGCGCACCACTTTGCGCGGCATTACCGGCACATAGTGGATAAACAGCCCTTTTTGCGCATCGGTCACCACCGGCACGTCAATCGTCGGCTTTTCGATATTTTTATTCGGGACCCGACCATAGGTTTCAGCCGCGATACGCGCCAGTTCGGGCAGCGGTTTGTTGCTGTAAACCACCGCTTTCATCAGGTTGGCGGAATACCATGTGTCACGGAACGCCACCAGCGCGTCATGCAGTGGATTGCCCGGTTTATCGCTTAAAGTGTCCAGATTACCGCCAGAAAACTGCGAGCCGGGGTGGGCCGGGTTGATGGTTTCTGCGCTGACCTGGGCCATGCGCATCCCGTCGCGCGATCGCGCCATGGTCAATTCGGCATTCACTGCGTTTCGCTCACGCTCCGCATAGGCTTTCGCCAGCGTCGGTTCAGCGATGGCGTCCGCCAGGCGATCCACGGCCCCTTCCAGCGCGTTGTTCTCTACTTCCAGATAAAACGCGGTGCGGTAAGGCGCGGTGCTGGCGTTATGGCTGCCGCCGTGCATCTTCAAAAATTCAGAGAGGCTATCGGGCTGGGGATATTTCTTTGATCCCATCAGCGTCATGTGTTCCAGGTAATGCGCCAGCCCCTGATGATCTTTCGGATCTTCCAGCGAACCGACTGGCACCACCAGCGCAGACAGCGATTTTACTGCCTGGGGATCATTAACCAGCAGTACCACCATGCCATTATCCAGACGAATGGCCTGATATTGGCGGGGATCTTTTTCACTTTTACGAATGGTTTCCTGAATCGGCTGCCAGCCCGTATTTGCCTGGCTGACGGGTGCCCAGAGGGCAACGGAAAAGAAAAGCGCGGCTAACCAGGTGCGGCAATTAGGCATTCACGAACCTCATAATCACGAAACCTCTTGTGCTATTCATCATCAATTCAATGTCTTGTTATGACGGTTTTACCCGCTCATCGTCGCACCCCTGTCTGGATGAGATGCGCATAGTAAATGAACACTTTCGACTGTGCAATTTTTATACAGTCATTCTGTTTGGTTGAAACGAAATAAGGGCAGTAAGTAACGTTGCGCCTGCTCGATAATGGCCTCGTAGTACTCAGGTTCGAGCGTGCGCCACAAGCGTTGATACCACATATCCGCCCCTTCACCCTCAATATTGTAACTACCGGTCCAGGCCTGGATCAGTTTGTTGCGCGCTTTTTGCTGAGTCTCGTCATCCCATAAAATGGTGTCAGTCTCTTTGTCATAACAGGCTTTTAACCATTCGCCGCCGGACTGCGGCAGGACGATCAACGGTTCGGTTAAGCCCGTTTTATAGCCTTCGATTAACATCAGCAAATAAGCTTTCGCCTGCTCTGCCACTATGGGCGGGAAATGCCAGCGTGTGGATTTGCGTCCGTATAACCGGCTGCTGCCCTCTCGCCCACAGGCACAGTAGACAAGATGCTCCAGCCAAAGTTGCATGCCATGCTCAACCCGCAATACCGAAGGCCGCCAGCGCAACAGGCCGTCTCCTTGTACCTGCGGCAACCAGCCGGTAAGACGATGCCCGTCGAGATGAAGGTCGACCTCCATGTTTTCACTCTCGCAGCGCAGGGCGATGATCTCGTCGGCCATAGTTTGCATTTCCGCTAGCTGCTCTTCCCAGAACAGTTCACCGAAGGGGCCATACGGCAACGAACCGGCGGCTTTATAACGGCGGAATAGCGGCTCCGGGTCCTGCTGTTCCACCAGCGCCGTGAGCAGTTCCTGATTAAGATAAAATTTATCCAGGCTATCGAGGGTAAACGGCTCGGTGTCCATTAGCTCCACCTCTTCGGCGTGGAAATTAACGCGTAACCTCATCTGGAAAAACGCTCGCACCGGATGACGCCAGAAACGCGCCAGTTGCTCCAGGGTAATCTCCGTGGTTTCAAATGGTGGTAGCGGGTGGATAAACGAGGGTTGCGCCTGCCCTTCTCCACAGGCGGCAGGCAGCCATTCACGGGCATAGCTTTGGCGCTCATCCCCGACGCGGAAATTTTCCGGCTCGAAGGGAGTGCGCGGGTGCAGGCGCGTAATGTGTTGCTTAACGCGCCGGGCGCTCTCATCGCAGTTCAGCGATGCATCACCGGGTAAATAATGGCTTTGCGCCACGTAATCCACCAGTTCTTCCACCAGTACCGAGGGGTAACGCTCCGCGTTGTCCTGCACCGAACGGCCAATGTAGCTGATGTAAAGTTGATGCTGCGCGGAAATCAACGCTTCCAGAAACAGATAGCGGTCATCATCGCGTCGGCTTCGGTCACCCTTAAGCGGTTTATCGCTCATCAAATCGAACCCCAGCGGCGACAGCGTGCGCGGGTATACCCCATCGTTCATCCCTAACAGGCAAACAATTTTGAACGGGATTGAACGCATCGGCATGAGCGTACAGAAATTCACTGGCCCGGCTAAGAAGCGCTGGCTAATGCGCTCCTGATCAAGGCGCAACGAGATCTCATCGCGCAACAGGCTCAGGGGCACCTCTTCACCATAATGAGAAGCAACACCCTGTTCGATCATGGCTTGCCACTGCTGCTCAATAAGCGTCAACGCCGCTTCCGTTTCACTATCCGGCTCGAACAGGCTTTGCAGCAGGTCACGGCACACCGGCAGCCATTCCACCAGCGGCCTGTCCTGGCTCAACCCTGCGCGCCAAATATTAAGCTGCATTAGCAGGTCCGCCAGATTCCCCGCCAGCTCGGCAATCAACCCGCTCGATTCGTCATAAGGTAGGATCGACTGCCATTCGCCGACGCGGCTCTCCATGGCATAGCCCAATAGCATACGCGTCAGGCCAAAATGCCAGGTGTGTTGACCGGTTGCCGGAAGATCAAATTCACGTACGTTGTCATCATCCATCCCCCAGCGGATCCCGGCTTCGGTGACCCACTGGCGCAGATAACGGAGCCCTTGCTCATCGATGGAAAAACGCGCTGCCAGCGCGGGGACTTCTAACAGTGCCAGTACGTCTTCAGCGGTAAAGCGGCTATCAGGTAAGGAGAGCAGTGAAATAAATGCCTGTAACGCCGGGTGCGCCTGGCGCGCCCGGCGGTCGGAAATAGCGTAAGGTATCCGACGATTATCGCGCGCCGCGCCAAATACCGCCTGAATAAACGGGCTGTAGCTGTCGATATCCGCCACCATAACGATGATATCCCGCGGCGTAAGATCGGGATCCTGTTCCAGCATTTTCAGCAGACGATCGTGCAGGATTTCCACTTCACGCTGGGGGCTGTGACAAACGTGGATCGTCAGGCTTTGATCATCAGGATCGAGCACTCTTTTGCTTTCGCTACTCTCATAGGTTTCCAGCGTGACGCCTGCCACAGCATGGTTTTCCAGCTCCAGCAGGTCATACTGGATGCGATGCAGCAGGTTATCCGGCGTCACATCCACAAAAGCATCCAGCTCCTGGAAGCGCTCCAGCCCAGAAAGCAGGAACAGGTAGTCGCGGCCCAGTTTGCCCCATGAGGCCAGCAGCGGGTTGGCGGTATCCTGCTCGCCGTTGGCATTGAAGAGTGAAGATGCCAGCGCGCTGTCCTGAAACAGCGGTGTATTTTCGTCGCTGCGGGTTCTCTGGCGCTGGCGGCTCAGCAGCTTCGCCAGGTAGCTGGCGTCTTTAATGTCGCCCCAGTAGTAGCGGCAGGGGTTGGTAAACAGCAGGTGGATATCGATGTGCTTACCCAGCGCCTGCAACGCCTCCAGATAAACCGGCGGCAAGGCGGAAATCCCGCAAATAAAGACTCGCTCCGGTAAACCCGCAGGGCGCTCCGTCGCGGTTTCCAGCGCGGCAATAAAACGCTGATAAAGATTGGCGCGATGCCACTGTGGCTGATTTAGCTGGTGAGTTAATTCAACCAGCGCTTTCCAGAGCGGCGCCTGCCATTGTTGCGATTCGCCGATCCCCTCCACGCGTTCATCTGCTTCCCAACGGGCAAGCCAGTTAGGCCGATAAACCAGATATTGATCGTAAAGATCGGCAACACGTGTAGCCAGCTGAAAGCATTTCCGTTTGTCTGCATCATCGTCAAGATAATGACGAAGCATGGCGAATTCAGGGCGATCCAGCATTTCCGGCAGCAGCGTCATCAGTTTCCAGCTCATGCTCTGCTTACTGAACGCGCTCTCCTGGGGGATATCTTTGAGTACCCGTACAAACATGTCCCAGATAAAGCTGGCAGGCAGCGGGAATTCGATATTGGCCGCAATGCCAAACTTTTTCGCCAGGGTCATTTGCAGCCACTGCGCCATCCCGGTACTTTGCACCAGCACCACTTCCGGCTCGAAAGGATCGGGCTGAGGCTGCTGCTCAATCAGATACTCCATGAGCTCCTCAAGCACATCCAGACGATTCGAGTGGTAAACCCGCAACATGTAAACTCCTCATCAAATAATTTACGGGCATTGCAAACGGGATAATTCACCTCGCCTGCCCGCGGGGCTGGTAACAATAACCGAAATGCTGACACATCCAGCAAGGGATGTCTGCCCCCGCGTAACCGTCCAGCCGGGTGGTGGCGGCAAAGCCTGAAGTTCAACCTGCTGGGCGGCGATTCGCCACAGTTCCCGATATTGCCATAACGACTGGAAACTTAGCGATAAACCCCGGTGGTATCCCATTAAAGATGAGATCACCACGCCAAAGAGCACCAGCGCTACCAGCACTTCCGTCAGGCTAAATCCTGTATCTTTGCGTATTGTCAGGGAAGCTGGCATAGGGTTGCCTCACTTAATGGACAACTATCGATCCATCCATTTGCAGAAAAAGTGATGGTTGCGCCCTGCTTGCCCCAGCGCCACAAAGTGATCGGCTGGTTATCGTTTACCCCCTGGGCTGCCAATAGCACATCGCTTTTTAATCCTGCTTTAAGACACGCCCGCCAGCCTGAAGCTGGCATCGTCTGGCATTGCCATTTGCTGCCTGGCTGCCAGTTTACCGTCGTTCCCCACGCCTGGGCAGAAATCGCCGCGTTAAATGCGTGAATGGCATCGCGTTCATTGATCAACAAGGGCGTCTGGGCGCGTAAATGCTGGTCGAGGCCGTGCAATAACACGCTGCCTAATATCAAAAGCATCATCACCATGCCGATGGACGAAAACCCCTTCTGCCGGTTCACTGGTTATACCCGACGATCTGCTGGACCACGTTCAGGCTGCGGGTCGGGTCCTGCGTCATTGCCGCTGAAATTGAAATTGTGATTAACGGGTTTCGCCCTGCTCTGGCGATTTGCGCCACGGCAAAATTATCAATCTTAAACTGCCCGGGGTCCGTCAAACGTTCCCAGCCTTTTCCGGCGCACTGCGTCGCACCGCGCTGGATTTCGAGGCTTTTATCCCGCAAACGATAGCCAGTCTGCTCAGGCTCAGAGGTTGTCGCGCCGTCCCATTTCCCATTGTGATTAGCGTCCCATTGCACAATCAAACAATGGCCGTCGTCACGTATTTCCATTCCTTTACCGGTGCATTCGCCGTGACAATATCCTGCCCGCTGCGCCTGCTTACCGATGCTAAACGCCAGCTGCCATAAATCTTCGCGCATCAAATTTAACCGGGACTGTTGCAGTACCGCGCGCTGAAGTGACGGTAACAAACGCATCGTCCCTATCATCAGTATGCTGCTTAACGACATCGCCATTAACACCTCAATCAGCGAAAAACCGCGCGGGGCTAACATGCCGCTCCCCTTGTGATATTGCAGGCGCGGATACGGCCCCAGGCGGATACGATGATTTTCCATTCGCCGCTGTCGTTACGTAGCCGGATATGCCTTGGCCAGGCAGTATTGCGCAGGCCGAAAAAACCTAAACCCGGTGTGATTTCCGTCACCTGGACGTCGGAAAATGGCGTAGCAATATGCCATTGCGAGTGCGGCTCACAGGTTGCCTGATCCTCTGTCTTGCTGCCCATGCACCAGCCCCGCTCCCCGTTACCGATCCATAACAGATGGTCACGGTTATGCCAGTTAGCATCTTCCCGCAGGCGAGTAAGGAAATCCCTCACCTGAAGCGCAGCCTCACGCAACTGTTGCTGCTGCTTCCAGTCGCGCCAGCTGTAAATGCCCGCGCCAGCCAGCGCAGTGACGATAACCATCACCACCATCATTTCCATCAGCGTAAATCCATGAGTGCGTATTTTCATGGCGCCACAGTGCCATAAAAAATGCGCACCGATGAGCGCCAAAAAGCGTCATTACGAGAAATACCGAAAGGATTTAGACCACGTTGCAGTGCGTTGCAGAGAATCGGGAAGCTGTCGCGCAGAGATGATTTTTAAGGCAAAAAAAACCGACGCATTACGCGTCGGTTATGACAGAGTGCGGTTAAATCGCGACGGGCGCTTTGATGCCAGGATGCGGATCGTAACCTTCGATTTCGAAATCCTCGAACCGGTAATCAAACAGCGAATCAGGCTTACGTTTGATCACCAGTTTGGGCAGCGCGCGCGGTTCACGCGTTAATTGCAGATGCGTTTGTTCGAGGTGGTTGCTGTACAGGTGCGTGTCGCCACCGGTCCAGACGAAATCGCCCACTTCCAGATCGCACTGCTGCGCGACCATATGCACCAGCAAGGCATAGCTGGCGATATTAAACGGCAAACCGAGGAACACATCGCATGAACGCTGATAAAGCTGGCAAGAAAGCTTACCCTCCGCCACATAGAACTGGAAGAACGCGTGACAAGGCGCCAGCGCCATTTTATCCAGTTCCCCGACGTTCCAGGCGGAGACAATAATGCGCCGTGAATCCGGGTCGTTTTTCAGCTGGTTCATTACCGTGGTGATTTGGTCAATATGACGGCCATCCGGCGTAGGCCAGGCGCGCCACTGCTTGCCGTATACCGGGCCCAGGTTACCGTTCTCATCAGCCCATTCATCCCAAATGGAGACGTTATGCTCATGCAGATACGCAACGTTGGTATCGCCTTTTAAGAACCACAGCAGTTCATGAATGATGGAGCGCAGATGGCAACGCTTGGTTGTCACCAGCGGGAATCCTTCCTGGAGGTTAAAACGCATCTGGTGCCCGAAAATGGACAGCGTGCCCGTTCCGGTGCGATCGTTTTTTTGAGCGCCCTCATCGAGGACTTTTTTCATCAATTCAAGATATTGTTTCATGGTTCGTTACGATACCTGTTGCTGCGGGCGGCGGCGATATGCCCAAACCATCATCGCAATGCCGGCGACGATCATCGGGATGGAAAGGATCTGGCCCATACTGATGTACTGCACCCAGGCGCCGGTGAACTGCGCATCTGGCTGACGGAAAAATTCGACGATAATACGAAACGCGCCATAGCCGATAAGGAACAGGCCGGAGACAGCCCCCATCGGACGCGGTTTGCGAATAAACACATTAAGGATGATAAACAGCACGATACCTTCCAGCACCATTTCATAAAGCTGAGAAGGGTGACGCGGCAGAACGCCGTAGGTATTGAAAAGAGACTGCCATTCCGGGTGGGTGGCGAGCAGCGCAACATCTTCGCCGCGTGAGCCAGGGAACAGCATGGCGTACGGGAAGCTCGGATCGACGCGGCCCCACAGTTCACCGTTGATAAAGTTGCCTAAACGGCCTGCACCCAGGCCAAACGGGATCAGCGGTGCAATAAAATCGGCCACCTGGAAGAATGTGCGTTTGGTGCGGCGCGCAAACCAAATCATTACGCAGATAACACCGATAAGTCCGCCGTGGAAGGACATTCCGCCATCCCAGACTTTAAACAAATACAGTGGGTTATCGAGAAACAGCGGCATATTGTAGAACAGCACATAGCCGATACGGCCGCCGAGGAACACCCCAAGAAAACCCGCGTATAACAGGTTTTCGACTTCGTTTTTGGTCCAGCCGCTACCGGGACGGTTAGCCCGGCGAATAGCCAGCCACATGGCAAACACAAATCCTACCAGGTACATCATGCCGTACCAGTGGAGGGAGAGCGGCCCTACGGAAAAGATTACCGGATCGATATCGGGAAAATGCAGATAGCCACTGTTCATAGTCATCATAACTCGTTGTTAATGCCGCTAAATTCAGGATGCGGGCTCAATGATGCACCCGGTAAGGGGCGCTCCCAAAGCAGCGAAGCATAGCATAAACGCCGGGCGGCTTGCCGTTGGGTTGATGTAAAAGATATGTAAGAAGCGGTATTACAACCCACCGCGTATCAGGCCGCCCATGCCCCGGCGCTCCATAAATGCCGCAACCTGATGGCGCACTTCCGTCGCCAGCTGTGCATCAAGGCTGCGTTTGGCGAGGGTTTGCGCCTCTTCCTGAGTAATATGGCGCAGCAGGTATTTTACCCGCGCCACCGAGCGGCCGTTCATAGAAAGATGGCGGAAGCCTAAGCCGACCAGCAGCGCCACGCACATCGGATCGCCTGCCATTTCACCGCACAGGCAGAGATCGATGCAATAACGCTGCGCTTCGGTAGCAATCATGCTCAGCGCCCGCAGCATGGCGGGGTGCAGGCTGTCGTAGAGGTTAGCGACACGGGTGTTGTTGCGATCCACCGCCAGCAGGTATTGCGTCAGGTCGTTAGTGCCGACGGAAATAAAATCGATGCGGTTGGTTAAATGCGGCAGCATAAAGACCATGGACGGCACTTCCACCATTACGCCAAGGCGCGGACGGGGAATGGTATAGCCCAACATTTCTTCCACTTCGCGGCCTGCGCGCTCAATCAGGCGGCGCGCTTCATCCACTTCATCAATGCTGGTGACCATCGGCAACAGGATATTGAGATTCCCGGTGGCGGCATTGGCGCGCAGCATCGCCCTCACCTGCACCAGGAAGATTTCCGGCTGGTCGAGGGTAATACGGATACCGCGCCAGCCCAGGCAGGGGTTCTCTTCACTAATGGGCATATAAGGCAGTTGTTTATCTGCGCCGATATCCAGCGTACGCAGCGTGACCGGCTTGTCGTTGAACATTTGCAACATGCCCTGATACTGCGCGACCTGCTCTTCCTCGGAAGGGAAGCCGCTTTGCAGCATAAAGGGAATTTCGGTGCGATAAAGCCCGATGCCATCGATACGGCTACCCAGTTTTTCTTCGTGCTCCGGGCTTAATCCGGCGTTCAGCATCACCTTGACGCGCTCACCGCTTTTCAGGGCGGCGGGTTGGTCAACGTCGTCTTCCGCCAGGCGGCTGAGTTCATTCTCTTCGCTGACCAGCCGCTGGTATTCCTGCAACAACACCGGTTCAGGATCGACTAATAGCTCGCCGCGATAGCCATCCACCACCAGCATACGGGCATGCAGTACGGCAGGCTGGATATCTGCACCCATCACGGTAGGGATGCCCAGCGCGCGTACCATAATGGCGGCATGGGAGTTCGCCGCGCCGTCGCGCACCACCACGCCCGCTAAACGATCCTGGGGAAGTTCCGCAAGCGTAGCGGCGGAGAGTTCATCCGCCACCAGAATAAAGCGTTCCGGCCAGGTGTTCGGCCCCTGGATGGTATCGTCGAGGTGAAACAGCAGCCGCTGCCCCAGCGCACGTAGGTCCCCCGCGCGCTCTTTCAGGTAGTTATCGCTTAACGCGGCAAACTGCTCGGCAAATTTTTCAATGACTTTTTTAACTGCCCACTCCGCCACCGAGCCTTTGGTGACTTCCTCAAACAGTTCACGACGCAATCGTGGATCGGAAAGCAAATGCGAGTAGAGATCGAAAATTGCCGCCGTCTCTTTTTGCGCACTGGCGGCAAAGCGTTTGCTGTAACGCCGGAATTCGCCCGAGGCTTCTTCAAGCGCGAAAGTCAGGCGTTCGCGCTCCTGGCCTGGATCCAGCGTAGAGGCTTCAGAAACTTGCTCAATTAAGGGAACGGTGGAATCCATCCAGCCTGGCGCTACGGCAACGCCGGGAGCGGCGGCAAGCGCACGGATTCGAGTCTGGCGATACTGGCCAAACAGCGCGGTTAATTGAGTCTGGGAAAGAATAGCCGCCATTTGGGTGGCGAGCGTAACCAGGAATGATTCCTCGCTCTCGTCATACTGGCGTAGCTCACGCTGTTGAACCACCAGTACGCCAAGCAACTGGCGACGCTGAATAATCGGTACGCCGAGAAACGCGCGAAAGCGCTCTTCCTTTACGGCAGGAACGTATTTAAAGCTGGGATGTTTTTGCGCGTCGGCAAGGTTAATCGGCTCGGCAAGCCGCCCGACAAGGCCGACGATGCCCTCATCAAAAGCCAGCGTGACCGTGCGGCCACGCGGCTTCTTAAGCCCCCGAGTTGCCATCAGGTAGTAGCAGCGACGATCGTTATCCGCCAGGTAGACGGAACACACTTCGGTGTCCATCGCCAGGCAAACGTCATTCACCAGGATATTCAGCGCTTCATTCAATCGCGGCGCGCTGGCTACCTTTTCAACTATTTCTCGCAACTGGGTCAGCATAGGCGTGTGGCTTAACCTCTTTTTCGTCGATAGGTAGGCGCGTGATGACGCACTGGCGCTGCTTCCTGCAATGCCATAACTACGCTGGCAAACTCTTTCATGACTCGACGATACACATCGCGCTTAAAGGAGACTACCTGACGCACCGGATACCAATAACTAACCCAGCGCCACCCATCAAACTCAGGCGTACTGCTGGTCTGCATATTGATATCGGAATCGTTGCTTATCAATTGCAGGAGAAACCATTTTTGCTTCTGGCCGATACAAACCGGCTTTGTGTCCCAACGCACCAAACGTTTCGGTAATTTATAACGCAACCAGTTTCGGGTTGTAGCGAGGATCCTGACGTCTTTTCGCTGTAATCCGACCTCTTCGAAAAGTTCACGGTACATGGCCTGCTCTGCCGATTCGCCGGGGTTAATGCCCCCCTGCGGAAATTGCCAGGAGTGTTGGCCAAAGCGCCTCGCCCACATGACCTGACCCTGACGATTACAAATTACGATACCAACATTTGGGCGGTAGCCATCATCATCGATCACCGGACTACCTCGATAAAAAACAAAATATCATCGATTGTTTCACACTACTGAAAAACGGTAAACCACTATCCTGACAAGCCACAAAGGTATAACAACTGAATAACTCACAAAAAAAGTCGAGGTTATAAACAGGCAGCACCTAATTCAGGGAATTTTATTCACTTTTTCTGTGGATATCGCTGTGAAGAAGTATGTGATTTCCCAGGGAAAACTCCGAATAACCTTTTATCCCCTGTTGGCACCTTGTCAGTTATTTTTACAAATATCATTGAGTTAAAGTGAAATAAAAGGTGGATATCACTTATTGCGTGATCTGCGTCACATGGTTGATCCTTGTTATGTCTAAAGATCGAACAACGTCGTTTTTATCCACAGTTTGTGCCCCTAACTTAAGCGTTAATTGTTCAAAAAGTCGATATTGCTCGCACGTCAAGGCTGTAAATCGAACCAGTATTCAGTAGTTTTACCAGTTATCCCATTTTTCTGTGGATAACATGGTGTAAGATCCTGTTCATTGTCAGTGACCTAATTTGGAAAACCCGGTTTGCGCAGCAATTTTCAGGCAAGCCAGGAGCTTATATCATCTTTAAAATCATTGGGTTAATATCGCTGCGCTGAAAGTTTTATTCGCTGTGTATAAGCCGCCCCGTTGCAGTACGTTTTTTAACCAAAGGAAACTTTATGATGGCTCCGCTTCGCCCTTTGTCAGGCCCACCGGACAATGAAAGCCAGTTATTGGCCCAGGCGCAATCGCTGGCGGGATATACCCTGGGCGAACTGGCGGCGTTAGCGGGTATTCCTGTTCCTAAGGATTTACGTCGCGATAAAGGTTGGATCGGTGTGTTGCTGGAACGCTGGCTTGGCGCAACGGCGGGCAGTAAACCCGAGCAGGACTTCGCGGCGATGGGGGTCGAACTGAAAACGATTCCCATCGATCGCTATGGCCGTCCGCTGGAAACCACCTTCGTCTGCGTAGCGCCGTTGACCGGCAACAGCGGGGTAGTATGGGAAACCAGCCACGTGCGCCATAAGCTGAAACGCGTACTGTGGGTCCCGGTAGAAGGGGAACGCAGCCTGCCGCTGGCAGAGCGGCGCGTCGGCTCTCCGCTGTTGTGGAGTCCTTCGCCGGAGGAAGAAGAGCAACTCCGCCTCGACTGGGAAGAATTAATGGATTTGATTGTGCTGGGCCAGGTGGAGCGCATTACTGCGCGACAGGGTGAAGTGTTGCAGCTTCGTCCGAAGGCGGCGAACAGCAAAGCACTGACTGAGGCAATTGGCGTTAATGGCGAATCGATTCTGACGCTGCCGCGCGGTTTTTATCTGAAGAAAAATTTCACCGCTGCGCTGCTCGCGCGCCATTTTTTGCTGTAATGCGCCCGCCAGAACAGGTTTTTTGCGCCACGCCATCCTACCTGCTTATGTACATCTGTTACCAGGCATCAACTTTGGTTGCATTTTTTAAGACTTACCTGCTGTTTTCCTCCACTTTTTCTCGCTATTACTAAGGGGACATCACACCAATTAATACGAGGCGCATAACAATGAAGAAATGGGCTGTAGCAATTTCTGCTGTCGGTTTGGCATTCGCCGTATCAGGGTGTAGCAGCGATTACGTCATGGCGACCAAAGATGGCCGGATGATCCTGACGGAAGGTAAGCCGCAGGTGGATAACGATACCGGGCTGGTTAGCTATCGCGATATCCAGGGCAATGAGATGCAGATTAACCGTAATGAAGTTTCTCAAATTATTGAACGTTGAAGTTAAAAAGGTCAGTTAGCACTGGCCTTCGTTTTTTTACCGCACACTCTTCCCCTTTTGTTTCCCCTCTGCCATGTTTATATCCCCCATAACCACAATAAAAGGTAAGCGGCTATGCAATATCACCGTATTCCACACAGCTCCCTGGAAGTCAGCACGCTGGGGCTGGGAACCATGACGTTTGGTGAACAAAATAGTGAAGCCGACGCCTGGGAACAGCTCGACTATGCCGTCAGCCAGGGCATCAATTTAATCGATGTGGCAGAGATGTATCCGGTGCCTCCACGCCCGGAAACACAGGGCCTGACAGAAACCTACGTCGGCAACTGGCTGAGCAAGCGCGGCATGCGCGACAAGCTGGTTCTTGCCACCAAAGTCAGCGGGCCGCCGCGTGCGGGCGATGCGGGCATCCGCCCCGATCAGGCGCTGGACCGTAAAAATATCCGCAACGCGCTGGATGCCAGCCTGAAACGCCTTCAGACCGATTATATCGATTTATACCAGGTTCACTGGCCGCAGCGCGCCACTAACTGCTTTGGCAAGCTGGGCTATAGCTGGAGTGACAGCGCGCCGGTAATCACCATTCTGGAAACGCTCGAAGCGTTAACTGAATTCCAGCGCGCCGGAAAAATCCGCTATATCGGCGTCTCAAACGAAACGCCCTGGGGCGTGATGCGCTATCTGCACCTGGCGGAAAAACACGATCTGCCGCGTATCGTCACTATTCAGAACCCCTACAGCCTGCTGAACCGCAGCTTTGAAGTGGGCCTGGCGGAGGTGAGCCAGTATGAAGGCATTGAACTGCTGGCATACTCGTGCCTGGGGTTCGGCACCCTGACGGGCAAATATCTCAATGGTGCCAGGCCCGCCGGCGCGCGCAACACGCTGTTTAGCCGATTCACCCGTTACAGCAGTGAGCAGGCCCAGAACGCCGTGGCGGCTTATGTTGAAATCGCAAAACGCCACGATCTTGACCCGGCGCAGATGGCGCTGGCTTTTGTGCGCCAACAGCGTTTCGTCGCCAGTACCCTGCTGGGCGCAACCACACTGAGCCAGCTGAAAGCCAACGTTGAGAGCCTGAACGTAACGCTGGATGAGACCGTGCTGGCTGAACTGGAAGCGGTTCATCAGCGCTATACCTACCCTTCGCCGTAAAAATTAAGGGGCGGATATCCGCCCCTTGTTTTAGGATTTCTGCCGCCGCTGCCAGAGCCAAAGCCCGGCGATTGCCAACGCGAACAACACGCCAAAGCCAATACCGATACCGACCACCGGCATACCCACTTTCACGGCCAGCGAGTAGAGGCCGAGCATCAACAGCATGGCGCTGTTCTCGCCCAGGTTTTGCACCGCAATCGCGTTGCCAGCGCCGACGGAACGTTTGCCGCGATCCTGAAGCAAGGCGTTGAGCGGCACCACGAAGAAACCGCCAAATATCCCCAGCAGCATCAACAGCAGATACGCCGGGAGCGGCGTTTGCTGAACCGCGAACGCAACCACCGCCACGCCGATCAAAATCCCGGCAGGCATACAGCGCGATACCGTTTCCAGAGTAACCAGTTTCGCCGCTGCGCCAGCCCCCACCACGATACCGATAGCGACCATCGCGTTGAGATAGGTAGGCGTGGCGTTATCGGCGATCCCCAGCGCCACCGGCACCCACAGCACCAGCAAAAAGCGCAGCGTAACGCCAGCCCCCCAGAACAGGCTGGTACCCACCAGGGTAAAACGGGTTTCGCCGTTGTTCCACAGCACCCGGCAGGCGGCAAAGAACTGCCGCACCATAGTCACAAGATTCCAGGATTGCCCAGGCCGCGCCGCCGCCAGTTTAGGGATATACAGGTTCGCCACCACCGCGCCCGCATAAAACAGCGCGCAAACGCCGAGCGCCGCGCCGATATGCCAGTCCGCCAGCACACCGCCCGCTACCGATCCTATCAGGATCGCCGCAATGGTGGATGACTCCATTAGCCCGTTGGCTTTGACCAGTTTATCCCCGGTAGTGATTTCTCCAAGAATGCCGTATTTCGCAGGCGAATAGGCGGCCGCGCCGACGCCCACCAGGGTATAGCCGACAAAAGGGTTAAAACCGGTGGCGATAACCAACGCGCCAACCAGTTTCATGCTGTTCGCCACCATCATCACCCGGCCCTTAGCGAAGCTGTCGGCAAACTGGCCGACAAACGGGGCAAACAGGATATACGCCGCAACAAACACCATTTGCAGAACCGGCTGGCTCCAGTCCGGGTAAAACTGGGCTTTCAGTACCGCCAGGGTAGCAAACAGCAAGGCGTTATCAGCAAAAGCGGACAGGAATTGCGCGGCAATGACCGCCATCATTCCACGCGAGCGCAACGATGTGTCGGCAATATCATGCATTTTGTTGTTCCTGTTCAACCATGCCTTTAAGGGTGACGAAATCAGGTTTGCCGCTGCCCAACACCGGCAACTGTTTCAGGACGCGGATATCGCGCGGCACTGCCAGTTCCGGTACGCCGTGCGCGCGGGCGTATTGCTGCAACGCGTCGCGGGTTAAGTCGCCGTCGGTGGTAAACAGCACCAGCGCTTCGCCTTTGGTCGCATCCTGTTTTACCACGGTTGCGTGAAGTTTTTCTGGCGAGACGCCAATGGCCATCTGCTCCACCATTTCCAGCGAGACCATCTCCCCGGCGATCTTAGCAAAGCGTTTGGCGCGGCCCTGAATCTGGCAGAACCCTTGCTCGTCAAACGCGACGATGTCTCCGGTGTCATACCAACCCGGCTCCAGCTCGCCCTGGGCGTTTTCCGCAGCGGGCGCTTCCAGCACGCCGGGGTTTTCAACCCGCAGATAGCCTTTCATGATGTTCGGCCCTTTTAGTTGCAACCGCCCACCCTGTTCGATGCCCGGGACCTCAAGCAGACGCGCGTCCATACCCGGTAAAATGCGCCCTACAGTATGGGGCTTCGCCGCCATCGGCACGTTTATCGACACCACAGGGGCGCACTCCGTCACGCCATAGCCTTCGAGAATACGCAGCCCGAATTTGTCCTGCCAGATTTGCCGGGTGCTTTCCTGAAGTTTCTCCGCACCCGCGACCACATAGCGCAGCCGGAAGAAATCATACGGATTGGCGAAACGGGCATAGTTACCGAGGAAAGTTGACGTGCCGAACAGCACCGTGCAGTTACGGTCGTAAACCAGTTCGGGAACGATGCGGTAATGCAGCGGGCTCGGATAGAGAAACACTTCCGCGCCGGTAAACAGTGGCGTAAACAGCCCGACGGTCAGACCGAAGGAGTGAAACAGCGGTAGCGCCGACATAAAGCGATCTTTCGCGGTGAAGTCGGCAATGGTACGAATCTGCTCGACGTTCGCCAGCAGGCTTTTATGGCTGTGTACCACGCCTTTCGGGTTACCCTCGGAACCAGAGGTAAACAGCACCATCGCAGCGTCTTCCGGTTCCTGCTTTACCTGCGCCAGATGCGGCATTAACACCCGGGAAAAAATCCACAGCTTGTCCGCGCCGGTAACCTCGCCTTTAAGGTCTTCGAGGAACACCCATCGCACCTGGGTTAGCTGTTCCGGCAAATGCCACAGCTTGCCTTTATCGAGGAACTGACGCGAGGTAAACACGGTTTTGATTTGCGCGGCAGTGATGGCGCTGCTCAATCCTTTAACGCCGGCGGTGTAGTTCATCATCGCCGGAATACGCCCGCGCACCGTTGCGCCGAGGATCACCGCCGCGCTAATGGAAGCGTTCGGCAGCATCAAGCCGATGGTTTCACGCGGCGCGCTATATTTTTCCAGGATGCGCGCTACAAACAGCGTTTTGGTCAACAGGCCTCGATAGCTGTCAGGTTTGAAATTGATATCTTCAATGCAGTTTTTGCCTGCGCCATAACGATTTTTCGCTGCCAGAAAAGCTTCATACAATGTTTCACGCGGGCGTACCGCCATACGCGCTTCCATCATGATTTGATGCAGCATTTCACCGGCGATTTTACGGCGTTCGCGCGCACGCGGCGCCTGCGGCATCTCCAGCGTGGTAGGCGGCAGAATATGAATATTGATGGTGGGGAACAGGCGTTGTTTGACCAGGCCCTTCAGGCGGCTGAAAAAGGTTAACTCCGCGCCTTCGATACGAATCGGGATAACCGTCGCCTGGGATTTTGCCGCGACGAATCCCGCGCCCTCGTAGATTTTCATCAGCGAGCCAGTGACCGTCAGGCGGCCTTCCGGGAAAATCACCACCGGTCTTCCCTGCTCAATCAGGCGTACCAGGTATTTCACCGACATCGGTTTGGTCGGATCCAGCGGAACGAAATCAATCAGCGATTTTAACCAGCGCATGTACCACTGCTGGCTAATGGAGGTGTAAACCGCGAATACCGGGCGACCGGGCAGAAACAGCGCCAGCAGGATGCCATCGATAAACGACACATGATTGGGGGTGATCAGGACGCGAGGCGCGCTAAGCGAACGCGTATCTCCATGAAGCCTGACCCGGAATAGAATGCGACATAACGCACGAAAAAAACCGAAAAGCATCTCAACTCCCTTTGCTGTGAACAATGAAACATAGAACATTGTGGGCAGATTACACGAGATAACTCAGGTTGCGTAATTATAGAAGGGATAAAAAAAACCTGCGCATCTGCGCAGGTTGGTGCAAGCGTTGGAACAGAATTCTCACCAATCAATACCTCTGGGTTTTTTAATTCTGGAGCCTGGTACGCCGACGCGCCATGAGAAATACGCAAGGGAGATTGTTGAAGTGAAACCAGGTGTGTAAAAGCTCGCGGGGTGTAACAGGTCGGCTGAGGCAAAAAAAAACCTGCGCATCCGCGCAGGTTGGTGTAATTCAAGTGAGCAGCAAAAATGTTGCTAACTCCACCTATCAATACCTCTGGGATAACCACTGTATCAAGAGCGTAATTTGGCCCGCCAGCGGCCAATCGCAACAGCCTACGGCAAAGTGTAACTAAAGGTTTTAACAGACATTATTATCGCCGTTTCGGTTACAAATGGAGGGCAGTTACCCGATGTAACGCCTTCTCAGCCATCGCATTTTTTTCAGCCGATTTGCGACACCGCCCTATGCCGTGGCCTTGTATGTGAGCCTGTTTTCCGTAAGACTTAATGTTGTGTAAACGCTTACCCTCCAGGAAAAGTCATCTATGGCGACAATTAAGGATGTAGCGCGGCTTGCAGGAGTTTCTGTCGCCACGGTCTCACGAGTTATCAATGCATCACCGAAAGCCAGCGACGCCTCGCGGGCGGCGGTGCAAAGTGCGATGGAACAGCTTAACTATCACCCCAATGCCAATGCACGGGCGCTGGCCCAGCAAAACACGGAAACCATCGGGCTGGTGGTGGGCGATGTTTCCGATCCCTTTTTCGGGGCGATGGTCAAAGCAGTGGAACAAGTGGCCTACCATACCGGCAATTTCCTGCTGATCGGCAACGGCTACCACAACGAACAGAAAGAGCGCCAGGCCATAGAACAGTTGATCCGCCATCGCTGCGCGTCGTTAGTGGTACATGCCAAGATGATCCCCGACAACGACCTGATCCTGTTAATGAAACAGATCCCCGGCATGGTGCTGATCAACCGGATCGTGCCTGGCTTCGAGAAACGCTGCGTGGCGCTGGACGATCGTTACGGCGCGTGGCTGGCAACGCGCCATCTGATCCAGCAGGGCCATAGCCGAATCGGTTATATCTGCTCGACCCATGCGATTTCCGATGCCGAAGATCGCCTGCAAGGCTATTACGATGCCCTGAAAGAGCACGGTTTACCTTGTAACGACCGTCTTGTGACGTTTGCCGAGCCGGATGAAAGCGGCGGAGAGCAGGCTATGACCGAATTACTGGGTCGCGGGAAGCAGTTTACTGCGGTGGCGTGCTACAACGACTCGATGGCGGCAGGCGCGATGGGCGTGCTGAATGATAACGGCATCGACGTGCCGAAAGAGATTTCGCTGATTGGTTTTGATGATGTGCTGATTTCGCGCTATGTGCGCCCGCGCCTGACCACGGTGCGCTATCCGATCGTTACCATGGCGACCCAGGCGGCGGAGCTGGCGCTGGCGTTAGCGCAAAACCGCCCGCCTTCAGAAGTGACGCACCTGTTCAGCCCGACCCTGGTGCGCCGTCATTCGGTAGCGGCTTTGGCAGAAAGTTAAAGCGCTTTATGATACAGATGAACGGTTTTATCCGGGTACTCCAGGCCATCGCCAATGTAGCCCCAGCCAAACCGTTCATAATAATCACGGCAGGCGGAATAGAGATACAGCGCATCAAACCCAGCCTGACGCGCCGCGCCCATCACGTGCTCCTGCATAATCCCGCCTAATCCTTTTCCACGCGCCGCTTCATCGATATACAGCGCCGCCAGCCACGGTGTGAGATCCTGGCGGCTGATCAGATCGCAGCGCCACAGTCCAACGGTTCCCAGCAGTTTATCGCCGTCGAGGGCAATAAAAGTCAACGGCAGTGCGCCTGGCGTCTGGCTGTGATGAATGATATCGGCGAAAAAGGCGCGCGGTTGTTCCGGGCCAAACGCCTGCCACAGCCAGTCGGTCACCCGGTCGGCATACTGTGGATACTGATAAAGCGGAACGATTTGCACGCCCTTTCCTCTGTTTATTATTGGCTGGCTTAAAGCATTTCCAGCGCCAGCAGTTCTTCGATGGTCTGGCGACGGCGGATCAATTTTGCCGCGCCGTTATCGAATAAGACTTCCGGCAGCAGCGGGCGGCTGTTGTAGTTGGATGACATCGACGCGCCATACGCCCCGGTATCATGGAATACCAGATAATCACCGGTCGAGACCGCAGGCAGCGCGCGGGTTTCTACTTTGCCGCCCTCCTGCTGGGTAAAGACATCGCCTGATTCGCACAGCGGCCCGGCAACCACGGTTTCTACACCTGGCGCATGAGTGAGATCGCGGCCATCGGCGGCCAGCGCAGTAATGTGGTGATAGCTGCCGTACATCGCCGGTCGCATTAAATCATTAAATCCGGCATCCACCAGTACAAAATGGCGTGATCCCATGTTTTTTACGCTTCTTACCTGCGCCACCAGCACACCGGCTTCCGCGACCAGGAAACGCCCAGGCTCGATTTCCAGTTTGACCGCATGGCCCAGATGGCGGGCGATTTGCTCGCGGGCTGCATTCCATAAACCAAAATAGTGCGCAGTATCAATGGTTTCTTCGCCTTCGCGATACGGGATAGACAGCCCGCCGCCCGCGGAAATCGCCTCCAGATCCTGTCCAAATTCCACCACCTGGCGCACCATCGCGCCGCACACCTGTTCAAGGTGGCCGTAATCCACGCCGGAACCGATATGCATATGAATGCCGACCAGTTTCAGGCCGTGGCGCTGCATCACGTCCAGCGCCTGCGGCAGATCGCTGTACCAGATGCCATGCTTGCTGTTTTCACCGCCGGTGTTGGTTTTCTGGCTATGACCGTGACCAAACCCTGGATTGACGCGCAGCCACACCCGATGGCCTGGCGACACGCTACCCAGTTGATCCAACATATCTACTGACCCGGCGTTAACGGGGATCTGTAATTCACGCACCCGCTCAAGCGTCGCGGCGTCGATCACATCGGCAGTGAATACAATGTCGTCCGGATGCTGTTTAGGATCGTAACCCGCCGCCAGCGCACGCTCGATTTCGCCCAGGGATACGGAATCCACCTTCACGCCCTGCTCGCGCATCAACCGTAAAATATGAATGTTCGAGCAGGCTTTCTGGGCGAAACGCACCACGTCAAATGCCTGAAGTTGAGCGATTTGATGACGAATAATTGCCGCGTCGTAAATCCATACCGGGCAACCGAATTCGGCAGGCAGGCGCAGTAAATTCTCGGCGTTGAGGTCGGTATCGTGTTGGTGCAATGAACGTGGCATAGCGGGCTCCTGAATTCGTTTCGCTTATTACGCCACAGCCGTTAATGAAGAAAAAATATCGATTTCTACAGAGTCTATGCAAAGATGATATGGATAACGCGTTGTGATAGTTAAGGATATACCCGATGCCTGCCATAACATTGCGCCATATTGAAATTTTCCACGCGGTAATGACTGCGGGGAACGTCACCGAAGCCGCCGCCCTGCTGCATACTTCGCAGCCTACGGTGAGCCGCGAACTGGCGCGGCTCGAAAAGTTGATGGGCCTGGAGCTGTTTACCCGTAGCCGGGGGCGGCTGCATCCCACGGTTCAGGGGCTGCGGCTGTTTGAGGAGGTGCAACGCTCGTGGTACGGCCTCGATCGCATCGTCAGCGCGGCGGAAAGCCTGCGGCAGTTTCGCCAGGGCGAATTATCGATCGTCTGTCTGCCGGTATTTTCCCAGTCGTTTTTGCCGCTGCTGGTGCAGCCGTTTCTGGCGCGTTATCCCGACGTCAGCCTGAATATCGTGCCGCAGGAATCGCCGCTGCTGGAAGAGTGGCTCTCCGCCCAGCGTCACGATCTCGGCCTGACCGAAACCCTCACTACGCCTGCCGGAACGGAGCGCATTCCATTATTAACGCTGAATGAAGTGTGCGTGTTGCCGAAGGGCCATCCCCTCGCGCAAAAAGCGTTACTGACTCCACAAGATTTTAGCGGTGAGAATTATATTAGCCTGTCCCGCACCGACAGTTATCGCCAGTTGCTGGATGCGCTGTTTAGCGAGCATGACGTGAAACGCCGCATGGTGATGGAGACGCACAGCGCGGCGTCGGTCTGTGCAATGGTGCGCGCCGGTGCGGGGATCTCGGTGGTTAATCCGCTGACCGCGCTGGATTATGCGGCAAGCGGCGTAGTGGTGCGCCGCTTTAGCATTGACGTGCCGTTTACCGTGAGCCTGATTCGCCCGGTACATCGCCCGGCCTCGGCGCTGGTCGATGCTTTTTGCGAACACCTCCAGCGCAACCAGGATCTTTACACTACCCCGCTTGAGGCGTTGCTTATTCCGCGCTAAGCATGAAGTTCACCGCATCTTCGGCATGCAGCGCAGCGGTATCAAACAGCGGCAGCGGGCAATTTTGCTGGTTAAGCAGCAGGCCAATTTCGGTACAACCAAAAATCACACCTTGCGCGCCCTGCTCCGCCAGCCGGGAGATGACCTGTTGATAATAGTGGCGGGACGCTTCGCTAAACACGCCGAGGCACAACTCCTGGAAAATGATTTGGTTGATGCGTTCGCGTTCAGCTTCATCCGGGATCAGCGTGGCGATGGCGAATGTCTCGGTTAACCTGCCGCGATAAAAATCCTGCTCCATGGTGTAGCGGGTGCCCAGCAACGCGACTTTATCCATTCCACTTTGCGTAATGGCGCGGCCGGTGGCGTCGGCGATATGCAGGAACGGCAGTGAACAGGCCTCCTCAATATGCCCGGCCACTTTATGCATGGTGTTAGTACAAAGCACAATGGCATCGGCGCCTGCCTTTTGCAGGCCGCAGGCGGCATCTGCCAACATCTCACCGGCTTTATTCCAGTCACCATTAGACTGGCACGCTTCGATGTCGTGAAAATCAACGCTATGCAGCACCAGCTTTGCGGAATGTAGACCGCCTAACCGGGCTTTTACACCTTCATTAATAAAACGGTAATAAGGAATCGTCGATTCCCAGCTCATACCGCCAATCAGACCCAGGGTTTTCATTTTTCACCTCCGTAATCTTCAAGGTATAACAAAACCGTTTGATGGCGGGAAGCGATAAACATTTGTGATCGACGGCGCAGTTCACAGCCACGACTTATATTTAAATGAACGCCTGATGTAGAATATTTGAAACGTTGTTTCACTAATTAGAGGCAAACAGATGTTTATTCCCCATAACGAAACCAAACTGCAAGATTTAGGCGGCGGCGTAACCCGCCGGATCCTGGCCCATAACGGCAAGATGATGGCAGTGGAAGTGAATTTTCAGGAAGGCGCGGTAGGCGCGATGCACAATCATCCGCACGAACAACTGACCTATGTACTGTCTGGTGAATTCGAATTCACTATCGGTGATGAAACGCGTCGCGTCACGGCAGGCGATACGCTGTATAAAGAGCCACACATTATGCACGGCTGCGTCTGTATCAAAGCGGGCACACTGCTGGATACCTTTACGCCGATGCGTGAAGATTTTCTTAAGTAAGCAACAATCTGCCGGGGAAACCCGGCGCTATTTTATCGCGCATATAACAAAAAGCCCGTCAATGTTTCCACTGACGGGCTTTTCTATGCGGTATAGCGCGGATTAACGCGCCAGCCAGCCGCCGTCTACTGCAACGGTGTAGCCGTTGATGTAATCAGATGCGCTGGATGCCAGGAATACGATCGGCCCTTGCAGATCGCTCGGCAGACCCCAACGGCCCGCCGGGATACGATCGAGGATTTCAGCGCTACGCTGTTCGTCGGCGCGCAGCTGCTGGGTGTTGTTGGTCGCCATGTAGCCCGGTGCGATAGCGTTAACGTTGATGTTGTGCTTCGCCCACTCGTTAGCCATCAGGCGGGTGATGCCCATTACGCCGCTTTTTGACGCGGTGTAAGACGGGACGCGGATACCGCCCTGGAAGGAAAGCATAGAAGCGATGTTGATGATTTTGCCGCCTTTATCCTGGGCAATAAACTGTTTAGCGACTGCCTGAGACATAAAGAACACGGATTTGATGTTCAGATTCATTACGTCATCCCAGTCGGTTTCGCTGAAGTTGATCGCATCTTCGCGACGGATCAGACCCGCGTTATTAACCAGAATGTCGACATGGCCGAATTCCGCAACCGCACGCTCAAGCAGTTCAGGGATTGCGTCGATTTTACGCAGATCGGCGGTCAGGCTCAGAAAACGACGGCCCAGCGCGGTAACGCCTTCGATCGTTTCAGTCGGTTCAACGATGTTGATGCCAACGATGTCGCAGCCTGCCTGCGCTAGACCCAGCGCCATACCCTGACCTAAGCCGGTATCGCAGCCAGTCACAATCGCAACTTTACCTTCGAGAGAGAATGAATCCAAAATCATGGTGGTTTCCTTAGTGTTCCAGCCTGTCACAGACAGATGCATAATTCACAACGGTTTACCTGACGCGATTGGTCGCGGATCAGTCACAGTGTGATAACACCTGAACTGCCTACGGCCGGTTGACACCTTTCGCTATTCGTCTTTACCGTCAAAGCCTCAAAACGCTATTTCGTACTACTGCAAAACATCGTTTCGTTTTCATTTGTGGGATTATACTAGCCCCTCTAAAACACGTTTTCAATTATAAATAAAACAATGTTTCATTTTTTAAGACACCAAAGCGCGAATTTGGAAGTAGGATCACGAAACCATCCTGAGGCCTTTTCAATACTCCATTTAATCGTGAGGATGGCTGGCTCAGGACGCCCCGTAACCCGGTTCGGTTTGTGAGTGCAAAGAGATATCTCTGTCTGAGATAAGGATTATGTTAAGAGATGGCAGGCAGGGTAAAAAGAACGGTTCTCAGAAGCTGAATAAAGGAAAAAACGCGACCTGACAGGCCGCGTTTGATGTTAATCGCGTTCAATCGCCAGCGCGACGCCCTGACCACCGCCGATACATAATGTCGCCAACCCCTTGCGGGCATTGCGTTTCACCATTTCATGCACCAGAGAAACCAAAATGCGGCAGCCGGATGCGCCGATTGGATGGCCCAACGCAATCGCGCCACCGTTGACATTAACTTTGCGCGGGTCCCACTCAAGCACTTTTCCTACCGATAGCGCCTGCGCGGCAAAGGCTTCATTGGCTTCGATGAGATCAACGTCGTTCAACTGCCAGCCCGCCCGCTCCAGGCAGCGGCGCGTGGCATAAACGGGGGCAATCCCCATTAATGCCGGATCGACGCCAATGCTGGCGAATGCGCGGATTCGCGCCAGCACCGGAAGGTTGAGTTCTTCTGCGCGACTGGCGCTCATCATCATTACTGCCGCCGCGCCGTCATTAATTGTCGAGGCATTACCCGCCGTCACGCTGCCGTGTAAATCGAACGCTGGCGCGAGGCTCGCTAGCCCCTCCGCGCTGGCATCGGTACGCGGCTGTTCATCGGTATCCACCAGAACCTTATTGCCGGGCGCTAACTCCACTTCTACCGGGACGATTTCGTCACGAAAACGCCCGCTATCAATCGCCACGCGTGCCTTGTGCTGGGAAGAGAGCGCGTAGGCATCCTGTAATTCGCGGCTGATGCCATACTCTCGCGCCAGGTTTTCTGCGGTAACCCCGATGTGATAATCATTGAATGCATCCCATAAGCCATCATGCACCAGGCTATCGATTAACTGGCTGTTGCCCAGCTGCGCGCCAGTGCGGCTGTCGGTCAGCACATGCGGGGCGCGGCTCATGTTTTCCTGGCCGCCAGCAATCACCACGTCGGCCTCGCCGCACTGGATAGCCTGAGTGGCAAGATGGAGTGCTTTAAGGCCCGAGCCGCACACATCGTTAATGGTGATTGCAGAAACTCCCCAGGGCAGGCCACTGTTAAGCGCGGTCTGCCGCGCCGGGTTTTGCCCGGCTCCCGCCGTTAACACCTGGCCCAGAATAACCTCATCCACATCAAGAGAGTTGATGCCTGAACGTTCAATCAACGCTTTAACCACCACCGAGCCCAGCTCGACGGCGGTACGACGCGCAAGCGCGCCCTGGAAGCACCCGATAGGCGTTCGCGCAGCGCCGACAATCACCACATCTTTCATTTTCAACCTCTCAATGGCAGGACTGAAATAGAGTAGCGATTGTTATCAAATTTTTTCGTAAATGTTTAAAAAATGGTGAACGCAGTCACACAGTAAAAACGTATGACGTTAGCTGAAACGCGTATATGGAAGGGATATAGGGAGAAAAATATAAATAGAACAGGTCACTAGCGATGACCTGTCGTTATGAGAGAAACGCCCCACGTGGCGATGTGAGGCGGATTGGATCATCAGGCTGCAACGCTTTTCGGCTGGGAAGAGAGGTGCCCTGCCCACAGATTAGCGACCCACTTCACGCCCCGGGCGGTAAAGCGCGCCTGAGAAAACGTGTGCTGGTTTTCGCCAACGCCAGAGCGCAGTGTGAAATAACCGGCCTGCATATGGTGCGGCGGCGGGGTCAGCGTGCCGTTAGCGCGAAACATAATGTTGCGCTCCAGCAGGAACTGACGGAACTCAGGTTCTTTCACTTTCAGCATCTTACACACCTGCCGAAACCCCAGCGAATCTTCAACCTGGATCAGATGGTCAAATAACTCCGCCTTTGGCAAGGTGATCGCCAACTGCTGCTCTGCCGCCTGGCGCTGCTCATACTGTTCTGCCCACGCACGCGCAGCAGCAGCCGGGTTGGTGAAGTCAGGGATTTCCGCGCGTTGTTCACGCTCCTGCCACCAGTCCAGCACATTCGCTGTAAAACCAGGAGAAACGCGCGCAACGGCCAGCAGCGAGTCACGCTTGTTCAATAAGTACTCCTGGTAGCTCTCCCCTTCCCGCTCAAACTGATTGACCACGAGGGGTTGCGACAGGCGCTGAGCCGTTTCCAGACTTTTAATAATACGTTTCACTTCGCCGTGAGTTATGCCCGTCAACGTAGCAATTTCACGGCTGCTCATTGTGACTGATTGATCCAAAGAATTTCGGTTTAAAGAAGGATTCATCATAGGCCTCACCACTTACTCACAAACAGCAACACCCTGGCGGGTAGTAGAAATAGTATACAATGCACTGTTTAAATATCCAGTATTTTTTATGAACAATTTACCTTAAGGAAATCAGGTAATTTGCGCATTTTTGCCTGTTTGCCCATACAGGTGTGTTGTGAACAGGTCCTACTCCACGAGGCATCTGCGCCGCAAGATTACCCTCAGGCTATATGTTCAGGATGTCCCGTCAGAGTGATGTCTCGTCGCCCGGGTAAAAGAGCATGCAGGGGGAACCAGATATGGCCAACGCCCCGGCTGGTTCAGTTTTATTTTCGCAATGAAATAGTCAAAACAGGTATTAATACAGGCCCATGAGTCCTGTAAATAAAAATTTACACGCTATTTTCATGCCTAGCACTATATTGTCTGAAAATAATGACTCCGTTCGCAATTTTCCCGCCTGAATAAGTTCACATGAAAGCAAAAGAAAAAAACAGGAAAGTGAAAATACCAATACTTTACATATTTTCGTTATTAGCAGGATATTTAAGCTAAATCTTAAAAGAGTAATCTATTGATTTTATATGGCTCTTTTAAAATACAGTGACGCAGGTCACGGGATTTACAGACACGCTAAAAACATGCCCAGTCAAACTGTTGCCCGGCTATTTCAACTGCTCAGTGTTTAACGCATAATCGCTTCGCCTTAACATTTTACGATTATTTAAACAGGGTGCAAAACCCCGACATTATTCCGCCTCGGAGTTCAGGCGGGACGATATGCTTTAAACCAACGAATACCACCCTATAAAACGGAGATATTTAAATGAACTTTCCAGCAGAACCGTTCCGTATTAAAAGCGTTGAAACCGTTTCTATGATCCCACGCGATGAGCGTATTAAGAAAATGCAGGAAGCGGGCTACAATACTTTCTTATTAAATTCAAAAGATGTGTATATCGACCTGCTGACCGATAGCGGAACTAACGCCATGAGCGATAAGCAATGGGCCGGAATGATGATCGGCGATGAAGCTTACGCGGGCAGCGAAAACTTCCATCATCTGGAAAGAACGGTTCGCGAACTTTTTGGCTTCAAACATATTGTTCCTACTCACCAGGGCCGTGGCGCAGAAAACTTATTATCACAACTGGCTATTAAACCGGGCCAGTATGTTGCCGGGAATATGTATTTCACCACTACCCGTTACCATCAGGAAAAAAATGGCGCAACGTTCATCGATATCGTTCGTGATGAAGCGCACGACGCAACAATCGAAGTGGCCTTTAAAGGCAATATTGATCTGAAAAAATTGCAAAAACTGATCGATGAAAAAGGCGCAGAAAATATCGCGTATATTTGCCTGGCAGTAACCGTTAACCTGGCAGGTGGCCAGCCGGTATCCATGGAAAATATGCGTGCCGTACGCGAACTGACTGCCGCGCACGGGATTAAAGTTTTCTATGATGCGACCCGCTGCGTTGAAAACGCCTATTTCATTAAGGAGCAGGAAAAAGGCTACGAGAACACCAGCATTAAAGATATCGTTCATGAAATGTTTAGCTATGCCGACGGCTGCACTATGTCAGGCAAAAAAGACTGTCTGGTTAACATCGGCGGTTTCCTGTGCATGAATGATGATGAAATGTTCTCTTCCGCTCGCGAACTGGTCGTTGTTTATGAAGGGATGCCTTCTTACGGCGGTCTGGCAGGCCGTGATATGGAAGCGATGGCGATTGGCCTGCGCGAAGCGATGCAGTATGAGTATATTGAGCATCGTATTAAGCAGGTTCGCTACCTCGGTGAAAAATTGAAAAGCGCCGGCGTACCGATTGTTGAGCCGATTGGTGGTCATGCGGTGTTCCTGGATGCGCGTCGTTTCTGCCCACATCTGAGTCAGGATGAATTCCCGGCACAGAGCCTGGCGGCCAGTATCTATATGGAAACCGGGGTGCGCAGTATGGAGCGCGGCATTATTTCCGCAGGCCGTAATAAAGAAACTGGCGAGCACCACAGACCGAAACTGGAAACAGTACGTTTGACTATTCCTCGCCGCGTTTATACCTACGCGCATATGGATGTGGTAGCGGACGGCATTATCAAGCTGTACAAGCATAAAGAAGATATTCGCGGGCTGAAGTTTGAATACGAACCGAAGCAACTGCGTTTCTTTACGGCTCGCTTTGATTACATCTAATTCAGTATTTGGCCCTGCCTCGTTGCAGGGCCTTTTTGTTTCTGATCGAGGCCGTTAAAAATTGAGTATAAATGCTGTAAATAACAATAATTTTTTTACAGGAACATTATTATGGGTATTCATAACCCCGCTCAAAATGGTACCCCTGGATTAACCAGTGGTGCAGTGCTCGTGATAGCCACCGTCATTGGCGGCGGTATGTTTTCTCTTCCGATTGCCATGGCCGGCGTATGGTTTACCGGCGCAACCGTTATTCTTATCGCCATTGCGCTAATGATGTTATTAACCGGTTTGATGTTAGTTGAAGTCAACCTGCATTTTGAACCCGGGGCCAGTTTTAATACCTTTACCCAGGAATTGCTGGGCAAAAAATGGAATATCGTTGTTGGTATCGCGTTTGGCTTTGTTTTATATATCCTGACCTATGCCTATATTTCGGGTTCGTCGGCGGTGCTTAGTCAGACATTACTGAAATACAGCGGCGTACATTTCCCTGCAAAATTTTCTGTTATTCTTGTTACGCTGTTTGTAGGGCTTATCGCCTGGTACAGTTCATTGCTGGTTGGCCGTATTACGACGGTCCTTATTCTCGGTAAGTTTATTGCCTTCTTCGCTACTTTTTCTGGGCTGGTGAGCCATATAGAAATTGCCAAACTGTTAGATAGCGCCTCCGTTGCCTTACCGGATACCCGCTATCTTCCCTACGTCCTGATGACGTTACCGTTTTGCATTATTTCGTTCGGCTTTCATGGCAACGTGCCAAGCCTGGTAAAACTGTATGGCAAGGGCGGCGTATCTAATATTACGCGTTCAATCGTGATCGGAACCCTGTTTGCAGTACTGCTGTATATCTTCTGGTTGGCGGTTACGATGGGGAATATTAGCCGTGCCTCGTTCTCACCGATTATCGCCAGGGGTGGCAATATTGATGTTTTCGTTGAGGCCATCGGCGGGATTTTCACCAGCCGCTATATGGACCTTATCCTGACGTTCTTTGGCAACTTCGCCGTTGCGAGCTCATTACTCGCCGCGACGCTCGGGCTTTTCGATTATATTGCCGACTTGTTCCACTTCCCTAACGATCCGTTGGGCCGTTTTAAAACGACCCTGGTAACGTATCTTCCTCCGGCGTTTGTCTGCTTCTTTTTCCCTAACGGCTTCGTCTATGCCATTGGTTACGCCGGGTTAGCATTCACCATCTGGAGCGTCATCCTACCGCCATTCCTGGTGAAAAGTGCACGGCGCCGTTATAGCTCGGCTATCTATACCGCACCCTGTAATAACACGATGCTGAATCTGGTGATTGTGTGCGGTGTCATTGTCTATCTGACGGTAGTGCTCGACGTTCTCGGCTGGTTGCCGGCGTTTAAGTAATTGAGGTTGTTATGAAAAACGTGTTATCGATTCAATCCAGCGTGGTGTACGGCTACGCGGGCAACAAAGCCGCTGTGTTGCCAATGCAACTCATGGGTATTGATGTCTGGCCTTTCCATACCGTGCAGTTTTCTAATCACACCCAATATGGGCGCTGGCAGGGAATGACGCTGCCGCCGGGTCAGCTGACGCATGTGATAGCAGGACTTGAGCAAAACGACAAATTGCCTGAGTGCGATGCCGTGTTGTCGGGTTATCTCGGCGACAGTAGGCAGTGTGAAGAGGTCGCGCTGGCCGTTAATCAGATTCGTCGTTATAACCCGAAAGCGCTCTATTTTTGCGATCCGGTTATGGGCCACCCTGCGAAAGGTTGCGTGGTCGCTAGCGGCGTCGATACGTTTTTCAAAAATGAAGCCATTGCACTTGCTGACGTGATGGGCCCCAATTTACATGAGCTGGAGATATTGACCGGAAAAACGTTAAATACTTTCGATGAAGTGGTGTATGCGGCACAACAGCTGGTAGCGCAAGGCGTCAGCAAGGTATTAGTAAAACATTTGGGAAAATGCGCGAAGGATACCGCTGCTTTCGAGATGCTTTTGGTCACCGGGCGTCAGGTATTGCATATTGCACGGCCGCTGTATCTTTTCCCCCAACAGCCGGTTGGCGTGGGCGATCTCACCTGTAGCGTGTTACTTGCAAGTTTGTTGAACGGATTTGATGATATTACCGCGCTGGAGTACAGCGCCAATATTGTTGATGCCGTGATGCGTCATACCTGGCAACGAGAAAGTTATGAGCTTGAGTTGATTGAATCACGATATTTCATCATGAATCCGGTGATCCGTTATGCCGCAAAGAAACTGTAACCGTATTAATCAGAGGTGATGGATGTTTATGACACTTCTGAAAATCCAGTTTCCGCTTGTGCACAGATTTGCGTTGCTACGTATCTTGTTGATTGTTTTGCAGCTGACAGGATTGCGGAAAAGAAAAAAATAAGAGGGAAAAATGCACCCCGGCTCTACGGGCGGGGTGCATTTTGCTAATGCCGTCGCTTACGCCCGAAAATAACGCGGCGGGATTAATGCGGCAAAAGCATCGATTTTGTTGAGAAGTTTTTTGCAGAAAGACATTTTCGCTAACCTCAGTGTGATACAGGTCACATATTGTACCCTTCCAATTACGAAGCGCCAATATCCTCACGTCTTCCTTGTCATTCTAAGTGTAAACCTGTCTGTAAATAATTTTGCTTTCGCTCAGTAATTATTCATCACATTAATGAATGGCAAATCCGTATTTTAAAAACATTATTAATAGAGTTATACCGGATCGCAAGCCACTTCAGTCCACTGCAAACAGGCGTTTTAATAGTTTAGAGGCAGTTTATGAACCGCGATTAATTTGCCTTTTTGCATTTCAATGTAGTTCCCTTTTCGTAGCGCGGAGAGCATTTCAGCAATCACTGAACGTGAAATATGCGTATGAGTTTGAATGTAATTAATAACGCCGATCTGAGAACGCAACGCTATATCCCATGAGGCCATAGTTAATAGCGTGGAACGAATTTGTGCATAGGTTGAGGTGCCTATGAATTGTGCATCGCGCCATTCGAACCAGCGCATTTGATAGGTTTGCCAATGACAAAATGACTTCCAGAGCCCCTGCTTTTCAATAATATCCATCGCCCGACTGACGGGTAAGCAAAATCCTGTGCAGTTCGTTTTAGTCACTAACTTATAATTTAACGGGCTGGGGATGGGATCGCCGGTTAAACTGAGCAATACAGGAGCCGCGAGAAGTTCAACATGAATATCATTGTTCTCTCTCCAGATATCCAGAAAACCCTCTTTAAAAAACCAACACTGTTGCTCGCCTTGCTCATTAGAAAAACTGAGTTCTTCATCCGCGGCGATACTGAAGCCCATAGCGGAAAGACTAAAATGGCTACGAAGAATCTCCAGATGATTTAACGGTTTTACCAAATCTAACATGTGAGTCGTCCATTCACTGTCGAGAATCCATTCACTCTGGTTAAACAAATGCCCATCCAGGTAAGGATGGGCATTGGATCACCACAATATCAATTATGACATGGCGGTGATTACCAGGTGTATTTCACACCAACATTTGCCGCCCAATCTTGGTCAACGTCGCCGCCGCCCAGATAGTTAGCATCTGCGTAAGTACTGAAGTTTTTGGTAAAGTTGAACTGACCACCCAAGCCAACACGAACCGCGGAACCTTCTACACCATTGTCGATGTTATCGCCGTTAACGTTAACGCTGTTACCCGCATCGTCATAAACGTAAGCCAGTTTACCGTACGGCATGAAGGACTGATCGTTACCGTAGTTAAAGGTGTAACCAATATCTGCACCCAGTTCATAACGCAGGCTGTCATAAGACTGGCTATCAACATCCATCTTATTGCTAAGCTGGTAGTCGTCGCCATCCTGGAACAGGCCAGTGATGCTTGCATACGGCGTCAAATAACCGTTCTCGTTGAACTGCCAGTCGTAACCCGCTTTTAAGCCGAAGCCCCATGCATCAGATGAGATATCGCCGGAAACAGAATTACCGTTGCTCATGACTGAAGTCAGGTCATTACTGTAATGGCTGTAGCTTAAAGTGGTATCAACAAAGATGTTGTTCGGGAAGCGCGCTGACGTATAGAAACGTGCGGATTGAGTATCCTGATCAACATTGCCAGAACGATCGTCCAGGCTACCTTTACCGAAGCCTGCAGCCGCACCGACGGTCCATTTAGCCGTATTGCCATCGATCTGCTTATCAACACCAACCATGATACCATTAACATCCTGATCATAGTTCAGTACGTTATTGCTGCCGTTAAAGTTGCCGCCGAAGTAAGTAACCCATGCGCCACCCTGGTCGCCTGCAGTATGACGGCCATTCGCGAGGCGAGTTGACAATACATCCTGCTCAAGGTTCCAGATGTTACTGTTTGCCGAAGGAACGCTAAGCGCCATGTTAGCGTAATCGGTTAGCTCTTTCTGATGCAGAGTGACGACATCGCCATCTTGTTTAGCTTCATAGGTGTATGCACCCAGATCCGCTTTGTTAGCCGCAGTGAAGCTTGCTGTGGTATTTGCGTTGTTATCATATACACGGATAATTTCTTTATCTTTGTATTGATCTTCTGAACCCACACCCGTTGCGTTATCGATGCGAACTTCATAATTGCCCGCAACATCACCATTCACAGCCAGATGACCGTCGGAATTCAACGCAATCACGCCATAATCGTAGTTAGCGTCATGAATATCGTTGGTGATATAACGGCCGTTGTTCAAGTCTGAATTAAGGACGTAATCACGGCTGGCAATATTCAGTACACCGGCGTTAGTCAGAACCATGTTGTTGGTATCAATCTGGCCCAGACCCAGATTCAACTGACCATGATTATCAACGGTGATGGTATTGGCATACAGGCTGGCGGTTTCTTCAAGCAGGGATGCCTGGCTGTAACTATCGATATGCAAGCTGTTAGTGGCAACTTCATAACCGGTATAGTCATCAGACGCGTTGTTAGAATCGCCAATGTTCAGTGACGAACCATTGGTAAGAGTGATGCTATCAGCCAACAGGCTTGAATTTTCAACATTGACTTTCGAGGCGTTATTGACCACCAGATCGTCGATATTGGAAACCTTACGGGTATCCCATTCGGAGCCGTTGTCCAACGTGACGTTAAAGATGCCGCTCTGATATACCGCATTGCCAACCACATGGTTTTCTTCGTCAAAAGCAGTACCATCAGTACCGATACCATAAACGGAAGTAGGCCAAATGCTGTTCGGCTGATAATCATACAGCTCAGAGGTCGCTTCAACATCGGAGAACGCTGCGCCGACCCATTTGCTGCCGTTAGTCAGGGTCAGATCCAGACGATCGGTGTTATCCCAACCGTTAGAATCTAACGTGCCGTCACCGTTGCGATCGTAAGCATCCACATGGACGACGTTGCCATCAGCGTCCAGCGTGTTGTAGCCGCCGAAGTTGTTATCAAAGGAACTGGAGAACAGGACATCGCCCGTTAACGTGGAGTGATCGAACGTTGCGGTGGTCTGCATGGCGTTGTCGGAGTCGGAAGCGATAACCGCAAGAGCGATATCATCTGCCGTTGCCGTATTGCTGTAGTCGCTGGCTTTACCGGTGCGGCCATAGAAGCCCGTTGTGCCTTCATCGCTCATTGAGCCTGAGGTCACCACGGAGTCTTTTACAACGACGGTGTCATTAAAAACTTCACTATTATTCCAGCCGTCAACTGCCGTCACATCAAGGTTATCCTCCCACTGATAGCCCTGGCCCAACATGATTCCAGCCACTTTAGAGTTGTTCTGGATCACCAGGTCAACTTCCTGATCCAGCGTGATCGCAGTCCCTAAGTTGTAGACATCATAGGAAGCTGTTTCAGCCGTTCCTGCATTGTAATAGGTGTAATGCTCAAAGTTATCGTCGATTGTGGAGTTATCGACGGTTAAAGCCAGACGATTGTATGCGTAACCATCAGCACGGCCATCAGCACATTCTGTGGTCATACATTCAGACGTCACCATGCCGTTGATGTAGCTGTCTTTGATCGTGAGCGAATTCGGGTTGGTATTGCCCGCAACACCATCATCCAGATAGTAAGTTGAAATCACGCCGTTAACGGTAGCGCCATTAACAACGGGGTAGATATTTCCATTATAGTAGTTGGAGCCGTAATCATAGCCCACGTAGCCCTGATACATTACTCCACCATTATAATAAAAGGTGTCATAATTCGTACCAGAAATATCAATGGTAGCAGATGCCTGAGAAGCGATTGCCATCGTACAAGCTATTGCTAATTGAGATACAACAAGTTTCTTATTCCAGCAGCGCATTTACCATCCCTCCTCAGGGACATATTTATGTTGGTCCATCAATTATGCGGTTTACTAAAAAACTAAAAACGACACATAACACACATGTTAAGTTTATAAAATCACCAGCAGAGAAAATTATGCACGCCGAAGGATGAAAGGTTCAAATAAAGTTTGGTGAAAGTATGATTCCACACTTTAAATAATGAATAAGATTAAATCTCAAGTATTAATTTGGAGAATATAATAAGAGAGCCGACCTAATATTATTAATTCATGCCAAAAAGCCGTTTTTGACCACACTTTTTTTAAATGGCTCCAAATTAATTCAGTTACGCCATGAAAAACCACCACAATAAAAATAAAACCGCTTAAAAATCATAACGAAAACAAAAACAAAAGATTACCACATCGACATAAACTTACCAGAAAAACGTTAATACAAACTGATGAAGCATGAAACACACCGCTAAGGATTATCACGAAGAACCCCTCGTGCTCGATCAAAAATGAGTCGTTAAATTCGAAGCAGCATTGCATGTTATAAGAATTAATACAGACGTTTTTGGATTATTTCAGATGATAAATTTCATCATAAACACTCGATTCCTGATAATAATAGAAGCATCATCAATGTATTGATTGACTATATCATCCATGCCCTGAATTATCTCTTTTCGGTCAAACAATCCAAATAAAGATAGAGGATGAAATTATTAATAACGGAGACTAATAAGATTCATAAAAAATGTTATAAACAGGCTTCTATAGTTAAGATAAATAAATGGATACGTTTTTTTTGCCAGGTTAAAACCGTTAACGCTGAACTGTAAACATTACCGGCTGGAGGCATGACCGATGAGCTGACATCGGGCACGCTCCGCTGGTGTGCTAATTCTGCGGCGTGTAACGGGTTCAGGAAATCTGGATAGATCATGTCCTGACGGTTCACCATGCCTTTGCCAGAGCCAGCAGCGGTAAAGATGGCGGAATATCGTTCATTCACCACCCTGCTGAAAGTCTGCCGGGATGGCTTACCAGCTGCCACAACGAAGCGGTTGGCGCTACAGAGCATGACTGCGGGCATTGCCATCCTGCCGCTTCAATTCTCTCCAATAAACCGATGATTAACAGTTCGCTATTTAATGTCGTCTTATCCGCATAAATCTAATGCCCAATCATTCTTGCTTCAGGAATCAGGCGAAAGTAGATTTGCTCCGGCACCGGGCTTTCCCATACTCCTGTTATCATCGCGAAAGCCACACTGGCGAAGAGTATTCCGAGCACCATAAACGTCACTATCACGCCTGAAAGCACACCGCGACTTTTGCCTGTCTCGCCTGAAGGAGTGTGCAAGGAAAAGCTTAACGTCGAGGCGACGGGGCATGATTCCACGCAGGTCATACAACCCGTGCATTCCACGCTTCTGACCTGAATAAGCTTGTCTACTGGAATACGAGATGGACACTGTTTTGCGCATTTCCCACAATCAATACAGCTCTGTGCATTGCGCCGTATTTTGAAAGGTGAGAGCAAGGACAGCAGACCCAGCAGCGCACCGTAAGGGCACAAGTAACGACACCAGGCATTGCGAATAAACAGACTGATTATGACCAGCAGCGCGACGCTCATCACTGTAACAGTGCCGGTATGGCGAAAAAAATCGAGCATTTTTACATCTATAATGATGCCGTACGCAGACATCAGAAAATACTGTATCCCCTGTGCGGGCATTGATAATGAAATATAAAGAAAGAAAAGCAGTAACAGATATTTGAGACCACGTAAGGGTATATCCATGAAACGGGGGAGAAAAAAATTGCGACCGCAGAGTTTTTTTCCGAGATCCGCGATAAGTTCAGATGCCGTGCCGACTGGACACAACCAGGAACAAAAGGTTTTTTTCAGCAGCAGGCTGATCAGCATAAAGGCCAACAGCAACAACATGGCACCGGCGTGTATCGGAGGAAGAAAGCCGGTTTCCAGGGTGTAGCGAAGGTTCATCAGGCCAGCAATGGGCAACCAGCCTTCAATCCCGCCAGGGCGGGGCAGATACAGGGTCGTTCCACCGGACTCGTAATAACGCACCCAATAGTAGAAAGTCACACCAATATAACTATTGATAAGCAGCAGCAAAAATTGCGTCGCTTTTCGCCAGCTTGAGGCATTGCGCCAGTCATTCCATGGAAGTTTGCCGCCCGTCGTTCCCGGACGCCGTTGCCAGCGAGTCCTTCTTTTATCACTCATCGCCTGCTGATTTTCCTAAAGTGGTATTTAATATACCATTATCCTAAGGTTATCGCTCTGCGTAAGCGTTGATGTATGTCATTGCCTGATAAAAGGGCAACTTGCATGGCATTGAAGCTATAGGTAAATAATAAAGTCCGAAAAAAAAGGCCCTTTTAAAAACCGGGGTCAGGTTTTACCTGTAAATGGGGCCGCAGTTCTTAAGGACGTAAAAAGCCGTCGTAACCTGCATTAACAGCTTTTCCCTTGTATCAGTGCAGGGCTGCCGTATTGTTTACCGTTACCATCAATCGTAATCTCCATCCCCGTTTCTTTAAGCCGATTCCCCATCGTGCATGACTTGTCAGCGTTAGGGTGACAAGCGTCAAAAAACAATATTCTTCGGGGCAATATCGACATAAGGGTCTGCAGCTATGCTGGAAATAGGTATTGTTATTTACCCAGGTGTTCAACAAGCCGCAGTGCTTGGACTGAACGATTTATTCTGTGTTGCGAATACATTTTCTCAGAAATATCAGAGCAATAAAGATAGATTGATAAGAGTGTCGCACTGGCAGCAAGGCTCTCTCCTGGAAGACCCGATACGCATTTTTGATACCGTACCGGATGCCAGCCCGGCGCCTTTATCAGCATTGATTGTTCCACCCTCGCTCAGAGAACCTGCAGAGGTAGATGCAACGCCACAACTGACGCAATGGTTAACCGGGCTACGCGCTCAGGGAGTCGTGCTGGGTTCAGTGTGCGCCGGGGCGTTCGTGCTGGCCTCAACGGGTTTAATGAATGGCCGTAAAATGACCACACACTGGGCCTACGCTGATTTACTACGCCAGCGTTTCCCTGAAATACAGGTCGATGTAAATCAACTGATTATTGATGACGGAGATATCATCACCGCCGGGGGACTGATGTCCTGGACCGATCTCGGTCTGCGGTTAGTTCATCGTCTGTTGGGTCCGACTGTCATGATCGATACTGCGCGAATGTTGCTTGTCGACCCACCAGGCCGTGAACAGCGCTATTACAGCGTATTTTCACCGCGTCTTACGCACGGCGATGCATTCGTCCTGAAAGTGCAGCACTGGCTTCAGGCAACACAGGCCAAAGATTTCACGCTTTCGGCTCTGGCAGCACACTCGGGCCTGGAAGAACGCACGTTCCTGCGCCGCTTTCAAAAAGCCACCGGCATGACCCCTACGGCATATTGTCAGCATCTTCGGGTAGGACGGGCGCAGGAGCTTTTGCAGTTTAGTCATGCCTCATTTGATCGCATTGCCTGGGAAGTGGGTTACAGCGATCCGGGTGCGCTGCGTAAAATTTTCACCCGCATTGTGGGCCTGACACCTGGCGAGTACCGCCGTCGCTTCAGCGCAAGCCACGCAACGGAAAACGCCTGACAAAGTGGCGGAATTGACACTTATAATGTCGTTTACGCCACTTCAGCCTCCAGATATTCCCTGTCAAAATTATGTTTCATTGAGCAAACCAACAGGAATGACATGATGAAACAACGCGGTTTGATCGTAATCGATCTGCAAAACGAATATCTGCCTACCGGTAAATTACCTCTTACCGGCATAAAGGCTGCTGCCCATAATGCAGCGCTTGCCATCGCTGACGCGCGCTCAAAAGACATCCCCGTTTTTCATATTCGCCATGAGTTTGCGAATAACGAAGCTCCGGTTTTTGTTGCCGGCTCTGACGGCGTGGAAATTCAGGATACTGTCACCCCGGCGGGGGGCGAAGCGGTAATTGTGAAGAACTTCATCAACTCGTTTCGCGAAACCGACCTGAAAGCGCAACTGGATGCAAAGGGTGTCGAAGAAGTCATTATCGTGGGGGCGATGAGCCACATGTGTGTGGATGCCTGCGTGAGAGCGGCAGCGGATATGGGCTATCTGGTCACCGTTCTGCATGATGCCTGCGCCACGCTTGACCTGACATTTGGTGACGTCACCGTACCGGCAGCACAGGTTCATGCTGCCATGATGGCTGCGTTTGAATTTGGCTACGGGAAAGTCCAGTCAACGGCAGACTATCTTTCTGCATAACCGGCTCCACCAGCGTCCCTTCCCGGGGACGCTTTTTCATCGGCTGCCGCCAGTTTGTTGGCTTTGCATACGAAGACGACCGGCCCGCTCTTCAGTCCCGGCATCAGCAATGTGATGTTGACATAACGCTACTCATGCATGGCAATAAGATGCTTCTGGCGCAGAATCAGCCACTGCCGCTGCACTGGGGGACGTATGTGTCGGATCCTCGCCACAGGTTGTCAGTTTTACGCCAGTCCCCTCATCCATCATTCGCCAGGATAAAAGCACAACAACACCTGGAGGATCCGTATGTTACTCAACCCCTCACAAAAGTACGCTGCCTGTGTCCCGATTGCCTTACCTGACCGCCAGTGGCCGGATAAGACACTGTCCCATGCGCCACGCTGGCTCTCTACCGACCTGCGCGATGGCAACCAGGCGCTGGCCGAACCGATGGATATTTCCCGTAAGCTGCGCTTCTGGCAACAGCTGCTGAAATGCGGGTTCAAAGAGATTGAGGTCGCATTCCCCGCCGCCTCAGAAACGGACTTTCAATTTGTTCGCCAGCTCATTGAGGAGCAGCGGATCCCGGATGACGTCACCATTCAGGTTCTCACCCAGGCGCGTAGCGATCTGATTGATCGTACTTTTGCCTCGCTGGAAGGAGTAAAACGCGCCACGGTACATCTTTACAACGCTACTGCACCGCTGTTTCGCCGCCTGGTGTTTCGCCAGAGCAAAGAAGAAATTGTTCAGCTTGCCGTCACAGCCACTCGCCAGATACGGGTCTTGTGCGAGGCGAATCCGCAGACGCGCTGGAGTTATGAATACTCCCCGGAAACTTTTTGCTTCACCGAGCCGGAGTTTGCCCTGCAAATCTGTGAGGCGGTGGCTGATGTCTGGGAGCCCTCAGCCGAACGGCCCTTAATTATCAACCTCCCCGCCACGGTTGAGGTCAACACGCCCAATGTGTATGCCGATCAGATCGAGTACTTCTGCCGACACTTTTCCCGCCGGAGCGAGGTTTGCATCAGCGTACATCCCCATAACGATCGCGGCAGCGGCGTCGCCAGTGCCGAGCTGGCCCTGCTTGCCGGAGCCGAGCGGGTTGAAGGGTGCCTGTTCGGCAACGGGGAGCGCACCGGGAACGTCTGTCTTGTGACACTGGCAATGAATCTCTATAGCCAGGGTATCGCGCCGCAGCTCAACTTCAGCAATATGAAGCAGGTGGTTGAGTTGGTTGAGCAATGCAATCAGTTGCCGGTGCATCCGCGTCATCCTTATGCCGGTAAGCTGGCGTTTACCGCGTTTTCCGGCTCGCACCAGGACGCCATCAAAAAAGGCTTTGCCGCACGCGAACAATCAACTTCGCCACGGTGGGAAATGCCCTATCTTCCGGTCGATCCGAACGACATCGGCTGTAGCTACGAGGCGGTGATCCGCGTGAACAGTCAGTCCGGTAAAAGCGGCGCGGCATGGATGCTTGAGCAAAATCATGGCCTGAAGCTGCCCCGCGCACTGCAACAAGACTTCAGCCGCCACGTCCAGACCCACACTGATCGTGAAGGGAACGAGATGACGCTGAGTGCGCTGTGGCAACTTTACCGCGAACTGTACGGCCCGCATCAGCTTGCCCGGCGGCAACTGCTGGATTACCGGACGGAGAGCCAGGCGGACGGCGGGCTGGCATTGTGGGCCCGCATTCAGACCGCCGAAGGCATCATGACCCTCGAGGGGAAAGGCAACGGTCTGCTCTCTGCCGCCGCCAGTGCGATAAAATCCTGCTTTAATCTGGCTTTCGCTATTGAGGATTATCATGAGCATACGCTCGGCAGGTGCAGCGAAAGCCGGTCGGCAGCGTATATCCGCTGCAGCGCTAAACAGGGTGTAAGCCGCTGGGGAACCGGCATTGACAACGATGTTTCCCGGGCGTCGCTTCAGGCGCTTCTGAACGCATTACCGGAGAGCGAGTCGGGCTGGAAGTAGTCGCTCGGTGCCACGCCGAGCGTGCGGCGAAACATGGCGCTAAAGGCGCTGTGACTCTCATAGCCGAGATCCAGCGCCACCCTGAGCACAGACTGGCCCTGTGCCAGGCGGTTCAGCGCCTCCATTAGCCGCGCCCTGCGCAACCATTCGCTGAACGCAAGCCCGGTCTGCTGACGAAAATGTCGCAGCAGAGTGCGATCGCTGATATTGAGCTGTCTGGCCGCCCGCAGCGTCGTCCATTTTGTCCCGGGATCCGCCTGGATCTGCCGGCACAGCGCCAGGAGCGCGGGAGACTGGGGTTCCGGAAGATTGAATGGCAGCACGCTAATCCCCCGGATTTCATCAAGGATCAGCTCATAAATGCGCTCCGGCCGACTGCCCGCCGCATAGTTTTCCGGCAGTTGAAACGAGGCGATGATCAACTCGCGCAGCAACGTGGAGATTTGCACCACCTGGCAGATCGATGGCAAATCCGCGCGGGCAAAGGGATCGATAAAAAGTGTCCGTGCCGCCACATTGCCAGTAATCAGCAAACGATGCTGCGTTCCGGCTGGTAGCCAGACGCCCCTGCCCGGCGGCACAATCCAGAACCCCTGCGCGGTTTCCACTCGCACCACCCCGCTCAGGGTATGCAGGAGTTGCGCGCAGGTGTGGCTGTGCCACGGCTCCGTTTCACCATGGGTATAATCATGCGCGAAAGGCACCAGCGGGCGCGTGGCAAAGCTGAATTGCTGATGGGTTGACATAGGTTGTAATTTATTTAAAAAGAGAAAGATAGCACAGGTTCGGCGCATAACAGGAGCCCTGGCGAGCTTCCCGCATCACCAACTGCTTCAGGCGCTCAAGCCCACAAAGATCGCCATTTTATGAGTGAAATACATTATCCCAACTGATCGATGTTTGATGACGAGAATGCGCCCCTTCCCTCTTCTGCCTGGATAAAAAACAGGGTTGGTTTTCGTTGAAGATCCTGTATCAGAACGTATTACCCTGTATGAAAAGGCATTGTCCACGCCCGTGTGCGCCTGGCGTGGACATCGATATGTCTTATTACCCTCGCCGTTGCTCACGGGTAAGCATTCGGGGTTGCGTACGTCGCCCCATCATTCCCATGACACCCGCAAGAATCGCTTCCACAATCATCATAAAGAAGGCAAACCAGGCGGCTTTTGCTGTCGCTGCGGCTGCTTTCTCTGCTACCTCACGGCTTTTCTGCTCTGCCTGCTGTTTCAGCTCTTCGTATTTGGCACGCGCAGCCTGATAATTCTGCTGAGTCTGATTAACAATTTGCTCCGCCTCAGCGTCACTTTTACCTGTGCGGGCCTGAATAATATTTTTCAGCGCTTCCCTGTCAGCAGCCTGGAAAGTGGCTTCGTTTCTGTCGGTTAAGCCTTTAAAGAAGCTCGCAAGATCATCATTAGCACTTGCCCCTGGCTCAGGGGGCTGTGCTGGCGTCTGGTTAGCCGCGCCAGACGTTTGGTTCTGAATTCGCCCGGCTTCGCTCTGCGCCTGATTCTGCAAAGTTTCAGGTTGCAGTTCAGGTTTACCTGTTTGTCGTAAGGTAGTTTCAAGCTCATTCTGAATAGTGCTGAGATCGATATTATTTTCAGCAAGTTTATTTTTCACCATTTCTGTAACGGGCGGAGCCAACGCTTTAGCGCCACTGCCGACAGCCTGTAACCCCGAGCCAAGGATATTCAGGGTGCCTGTCACCGCGTTACTGGCAATGGTTATCAGGAGCCAGGTAAAAAACAGTGTGTTAACACCAAACATTAAAAGCCCGTGCAATGCGCCTTCACGCTGCGCCAACCTGCCGCTTACATAACCCCCTGCGGCTATGGCCAGTAACATACTTATTCCACTCCAAATCGCAGCCCCCATGCCGATGCCTTCAACCGGATTTTCTTCACGTAAAGGATCAATGGTACTGGTACCCACAGCGGTTCCAAGAATAGTGAGTAATAAATAAAGGACTATAGAAACGATCACTCCGGCAAAAACTGCGCTCCATGAAATCCTTTTTAACGGAACACCCTGAATATCGACCCGATAGTCGCCATCTGGCACATTTTCATTACCGAGGCGTGTATGTTTATCGACCATAGGAACACTCCGCTTTTTCAGGAACGGTGAGGGAATTTATTCGCGATTCGTTAAGTATTAAAAGTCTCTGTTTAATAATAGTATAAATGAAATGATAAGCGCTATTTAGCGCGTAATTCCTGTTGAGATCAGAGAAAATAGCGGAGTGATTGCTTGATTTATATCTTTTTAGTGATGACTTTCAAGAAAATAGCTATGTTAAAAAATGAATAAGTTAAACTCTTCAGGTATTGTGGCATTTACGCTGACAACGGACCCGGACGCCAGGGATAATTTCCTGCCGCGCCGTCTCATAACAGGCATAAACAGAACGGCAAAAGTGATAACCCAAACCTTTGCCGCTTTCGCTTGTTTTTTCGGACGCAGCGGTAATATCAGTTCCCCGCCTCACCAGGGTCCAGACAACGTTACCTCAGTTTTCGTTCAAATTCGTTGGACAGTTCCAGTATTTTGAATGTTCATTATTCGATTTTATAATCAACCCTATTTCGAAAACGAAAAGAGCCTTATAATCCTGAGCCTGCACGCACTACGCCCACCGTAAGCAGAATATTGGCATAACGCCGCGTTTCACCGGTGGCAATAACGAGCAAGGTATCCGATGATTTCGCTTGCGCATAAAAATCCTCCCTTTCAGACCAGGAGAATACCGTGCCCGGAGGTAAAATATTCTGATACTCCTGCTCGATGGTATTATTAAAATCATCGGGTGACGACATGAGCACGGCCTCTTCCACGTTAATATAGCTGAGTAGTTTTTCCAGTATAAACGTGCTTTCTATCATGCCCGGCGCGAAATTCAGATAAACAATTATGGCCCCCGGTGATGAATTGGTGACAAATGAATAGTTGCTGTCAGCAATTAAAATTTGCGTTTTATGACCGCATTTTGCCAGCGCGCTTAATAAATGCGGATGAAGAATGGCGGACTTAATCATTTCGACTCCATAAAAAATAGGGCGCCCTTATTTTCACAAAAAAAATAAGGACAAATCCATTTAACATTACATACGGTAAATGCCACCATTAATATCTATCGTGGCACCAGAAATAAAGCCATCGTATTCAGATGCCAGAAATTTGATTACACGTGCGACATCTTCTGCATTTCCTGCCCGGCCTAGCGGGATTGCGCGTACCGTCTCCTCGGCGGAGGCTTGTGTAGTATGTGTATTATGGAATTTCGTTCCGAGAATCAGCCCTGGTGCGATGGCATTGACACGTATGCCAAACTGTCCAAGTTCAGCGGCCAGGGAGCGCGTCCAGGTCAGGATTGCACCTTTGGTGGTGGAATAAACCAGTGAGCCAGAATGCCCACCTGACCGACCCGCCAACGAAGCAAGATTGATGATGCTGGCACCCTCGCTGGCTTGTTTTAGATAAGGCAGCGCACTTTGTGTGACGTTAAAGGTGGTTGTCATATTGACGTCAATCACCTTCTGCCAGAACGGCTGTTCGATTTCACCCAGCCATTTTCTGCCTACCAGCCCACCGGCGTTATTGACCAGAATATCAATTCCTCCCAGGAATGCCGCTGCGGCGCCCGTACAGGCTGCAGCTTCTTCGCCTTTGGTGAGATCGGCCTGCCCATACGCGGCTTTTTGCCCCAAAGAGCCCGCCAATAAGGTCAGATTCTTGACACCCGAGTCATCACTAAAATAATGCAAATAAATATCGCAACCCGCTTCTATCAGTGCTTTTGCAGTGGCATAGCCAATGCCCTGTCCTGCCGCAGTAATAAATACACGCTTGCCGGTAAGATCACCCATATATTACTCCTGAATAGTTCGTGCTTTAATAAGAAACTCATTTTTTGATTCATTTCGATTTTCACCTGATATGAATCTATGCAATAGATATCCCTGCCTGTTGGCAAATATTTTACTTTTCAAAGCAATGGCAGGATATTTCCTGCCCTGTTAATTTATTTAAGATTGTGACTGTTATTGTCACCGATTACAGAGTGGCGGCTAATTAATGTTGGTGTAAACAAAAACTCTCCTGATGCCAACTCCGGATTTTCAATACGCATTAACAAACGCTCCATCATCTTATTGACCATCTCCGTCAGCGGTGGAATAACCGAACTTAATGGTGGCTGAACTAAATCAGCCAGCGGAATATTATCGATACCTATAACCGAAATATCTTCAGGTATACGTATCCGGGCATCGCGTAATCCTGCCATTAAGCCAATCCCCAGTGCATCATTAATAGCGACGACGCCATCAGGCATCGGCGATGCTTGCAGGATTTTCGCCGCCAGCGCTCGACCCAGTTCCGTCATTTCGGCATCACCGTAGGCAAACTCTGCGGTGCCCTCAATGACGCGTGCACTTTTCTCAAGCCCGTGTGCTTTCGCGGCGATAAAGAAACCCTCAATTTTTTGAGAGCGACTGTTCGTCAACGAGCTTTCAGTAACAAATGCCAACTGCCGGCACCCACGCTGTATTAAATGTTCCGTCGCCAGGCGGCCCGCCTCGACGTTATCCATTGAGACACTGTCATAAGATGGTTTGCTATCCGATGTATCGCAGGACATCAGGCTGTCGTAATTCACCATGACCATCCCCTGACGGACAGCTTCAGCAAAATGGGGACGATCCATCGCGGTGGCGACCACGATAACCCCTTTTACGCCATGCGCTAACATATCTTCCAGAAAAGCACGCTCTTCATCTTCCTGACGATAAGTGTTACCCAATAACACCCGATACTGGTTGGCTTTCGCCGCCCGATCGACTTCCCTCGTCAACACAGCAAAGCTCGGATTAACAATAGAGGGCACTAACAGGCCGATCATTCTGGTCTGACCCGTTTTAAGCTGTTGCGCAATGCGGTTAGGCTGGTAGTTAAGCGCAATCATAGACTGGCGAATACGCGCGAGCGTCTCCGGACGCATCTGGTCGGTGCGATTGTTCAGCACATTTGAAACGCTGCTGACTGAAACCTCCGCGTGGTGAGCGACATCACGTATATTAGCCATATGCTCCTCGTCAATTATTAGCCACAGGCAGAGTATCAACCGTCCCTGTTCTGCGTACTTTATGGAATTAATAACCTGCCAAACCGGGTAACCATGTCGACAAGAAAGGGAACAGCGCAATCAGAATGATCCCGGCCATCGAAACCAACAGATATTTTACCATGGGGCGAATAACATTTTTCATTTCAACGCCACAGATGGCACACGTGGTATACAGTCCCAGCCCAATCGGCGGTGAAAACAAACCAAATCCCATCGCCAGAATCATCACTATACCGAAATGTAAAGGGTTGAAGCCCAGCTGTACGGCAATCGGCACCAAAATCGGGGCAAAGATAATCAACGCTGGCGCACCTTCCAGTACTGCACCAAATACCACCAGAATGACGATGGTCAGTAACAGGAATATCCAGCTTCCTTGTGACTGGCCGATACTGACCAGCAGTTCAGCGATTTGCTGAGGGATCATTTGAATAGTCAGCACATAAGAAAGGCTGGTCGCGCAGGCAACAATGAATAACAGCACACCCGACATGGCGGCGATGTCGATAAACATTTTCACCGTTGTTCGCAATGTCAGTTCACGAAACGCCAGCCGTCCTACAACAATTGCATAAACCACAGCGAAAGCAGAAATTTCCGTGGATGTCGCGATACCCATTATTACGCCACGGCCAATCATAAAAATCATCGCCAGGCCCACCAGTGCGCCTAACCAGAGCTGTAGCCGTGGGCGCATTTGCGGATAAGCATCTTTGATGTTGATTTTGCCGCCGAAACGATTAGCCGCGATGAGCATCAACACCAGCAGACAGGCGGCTGGCACCAGCCCGGCGATAAACAGAGCGCCAATGGATAAATTGGCCACAAATCCCAGCACAATCAGATTAACACAGGGTGGGATAGTTTCTGATACCACCGCCGACGCGGCGAAAACAGCCGCAGCCTCGTTACTGTCCTCTTTGGCCCGGCGCACGGCAGGCATCAACACACCGCCGACCGCCGCAATATCCGCCAGCTTTGAACCAGAAATGCCTGAGAAGAATGCCATAGAGAGTACGGTGGTCATATTCAGGCCGCCGCGAAAGCGTCCCATGCCTCTCACCACAAGTTCAACCAGCCGCGTGGACATACCGTTGTGTTCCATAGCCGCCCCGGCCAGCAGGAAAAACGGGATTGCCAGCAGGACAAAGTGGTCTACGCCAGCAACCACCTGCTGTGAAAAAAACACGAATGGTAATGAAGGATCACAAATGAAAAACACCATTGCGGACATACCGAGTGTGAAGGCAATCGGTACGCCAGCAATGATTCCCAGCAGGAAGCAGATCAACATTAACCCGGCCGCGGCGGTGGCTGGGTCAGCCATTAACGAAAGTTTGAGCCAGCCCAGCAGAAATAACAGCGCAATACCTGCGCCGCTTAATAGCACCACTTTCATCCGCTCATTAAGCGCATGCTCCAGCGCCCCCAGCATCATCACGACCGAGCCGATAAGGACCGGCGTAACGGAAATGATCAGCGGCAGCCCCGTTTCCGTCGTCTGAAAGCGCGAGACCTGCAATAGACTGTAGCTGGACAGCGTTAAACCAACGGCCACCAGGAACAGAACCCAGCGGCTGGCATGGACAACATAGGGGCGGATAGTCACCGGAATAAAGCGCAGGAACAAATCCACGCCAATATGCCCACCTCGTCCGGTGGAAGTGGCGACACCAAAGAAAACCAGTGCAATCATCATGGCGCGTGCCGCCTCTTCAGCCCATTCAATGGGGGAGTGAAGCGCGTAACGCCAGATGACCGAGGCGGAAACAACCAGTACGTTTACCAGCAAAACGAGGCCGCCTGCCCAGGCGGTCAGCGTTGTTAGCCCTTTATTCAGCCGGGAAAGATAAACAAGTAACCCGGATTGTTGTTTTATCAACATGGATCTTTCTGCCATTTTAAACCTCGTTATCACTTCCCCGCCATTCACGTGCTTTACTGCCGCTGACAAGGGTGGGCTAATCCGGAACTCATTTTGACGCAGTCACGTCATCAACCACGCTTTTCATCTGCGGATATTTAGCCAGGAACGCTTCCCATACCGGTTTAACGTCATTACGTAGCGTATCGCGATCGATGTCGTGGAAGACCATCCCGAGCGATTCAAGTTTTTTGATGGCCTGTGCTTCAATAACTGAAGCTTGCTGGCGCTCATAGTCGGTTGCTTCTTTCGCGGCGGCCAGAAACTCAGGGCGTAATTTCTCCGGGATTTGCTGGAAGCTATTTTTATTCATAGCGATCATGATGGGGTTATAACTGTGCCGGGTGAGGCTGGCGTTTTTGGCAATTTCATAGAATTTGTTCGCCAGCACGGTGGTGGAATCATGCTCCAACCCATCAATCACGCCCATTTGCAGACTGGAATAGACTTCACCTCCAGGCATTGGAATAGCGACGGCCCCCATGTGATTAATAGTGGCGATAAAATTGGGCACAGGTAAAACCCGAATCTTCAGGCTTTTTAGATCTTCCGGTTTTTCGACGACTTTTTTGGTGTAGACATTGCGCGCCCCCAGATTGTAGGGATAGCCAATGACGACCACATTCGCTTTTTTCAGCATCAGGTCAGACAATGTTTTGCCTGCATTACCATCCAGCGCCAGACCAACCTGATTCCAGTCCTTAAAAAGATACCCTAAATCCAGAACGCCGATTTCAGGCACCATTGTTGACCAAATAGACGTGCCGGAAATCATCATATTGATGGCGCCAATGCGCACCTGTTGTGCGGCATCCGCTTCTTTACCCAACATTGCGTTCGGAAAATAGTTGAGTTTGATTTCATCTTTTAAATGTGGGTTCTGTTCGATATTAGCCTGTAAACGCTTAAACCAAATGTAATGTGCGGAATTGTCATCTGCCGTTAGCGACGAATAAACCCGCAGATTGACCGCCGCCTGCGCCACGCTGGTGATATTACCCGCAATAAGCAGCGTTGAAGTGACGAGTGTACCAATGAGGATTTTGCGTAAATCGGATCGTTGAAAATTCATAAAATATTCCTATTAATTTGTTGATTTATAATATTTTTTTAAAATTAAACTCACGTTTTTCTGCGCAAAACTTAGCTCAGCCCCCTCTTTCTGTAACGTTACACTAAACCGTTACAGTCAAACCTATAGCGGGAAAAAAAAATTGGCAACACGGGAGGCCGATCAGAAGCGAATTCTGTGACCGGTAATAGAAAATGGATGCAAAAAACAGCAAAACTGAAGGAGAAATGCCTGAACGACGTTACAAAGCATTCGGGCGGGAAAGGTAATGCAGAGGGTGTATGAGTTATATAGATTCAACGAAAGGGAAATAACAGGAACTATCGAAACCTGTTTTTTATAGATTTATAAAAATGCTTCTACTTTATTTTTATTTTGTTTTCCCCCATCCACATTCCCATATTAAGGTGAGCCAGGGTGAGTTCTATGAAGTTCATTAGAGTAATAAAATGCGACAACGGGTGGTGAATCAGCAGAAAATTGAATTCGATGGCGTTCAGGAGACTTGAGATCTGGAGCGGGTGAAGGGAATCGAACCCTCGTATAGAGCTTGGGAAGCTCTCGTTCTACCATTGAACTACACCCGCTTTAAGGTGTGCAAGGCATTATAGACCTTCGCAGTCATCAGGCAATACCTTGCAGATTAAATGATGCTCTTTTAAGCAGTTAGCACGAAGGCGCTTTTCCCGGCGGTGGCAGGTAGCGTTGCGGATCAATAGCCGTCGCGCGATAGCGAATCTGGAAATGAAGCTGCACCCCGTCCGCGCCGCTGCTGCCCATAGTGGCGATTTTCTCCCCCGCTTTCACCTTCTGGCCATTATTAACCAGCAACGTTTCATTATGGGCATACGCGGTGATGTAATCTTCGCCGTGCTTAATCATCACCAGGTTGCCGTAACCGCGTAGCTGATTACCCACGTAAACCACGGTTCCCGCGCCGGATGCCACAACGGGCTGCCCACGCGAACCGGCGATATCAATACCTTTATTGCCGCCATCCGCCGTGGAATACGGCAGGATCACTTTACCGCTGGTCGGCCAGCGCCAGCAGCGTTGCCCCACGGGCGGCCACGAAGATTGCGGCACCGCGGAAGACGGCGTTACCGCTGCGGTTTTGCCCGATGATTTACGTGAAGACGACGCGGTCTTAGTTGAACCGTTCACCTTCAGGCGTTGCCCCACCTCAATGGTATAGGGCGCAGAAATGTTATTCAGCCGGGCCAGCTCTTTAACGCTGGTTCCTGTCATGCGCGAGATCCGATACAGCGTATCGCCCCGCTTCACCGTATAAACGGTGCCGGAATAGCTCCCTGGGTCCGATGATTTGTTGCCTGAACAGCCCGCGATCAGCAGCGCTATCGCCAGACAAATGGCCATTCTAAAGGGTTTTCCTGACAGGCATCCCGCACTCAAAACAGATCCTCTTAAAAGACAAATGACGGTTTATCATAGCAGCCCAACGCCAGATGCCCAATTCCCGCGCATCGCTCGCGGCGTATCAGAATGAGAGTTTTCTGGTCATTATGATAACGAGACAACTTATCACAGCTCGCGCTTTTCATTTATTCCCGGACATTTTTTAAGGTCATCACAGTTTACTTCTTGTCCAACAGGCATTTTCTCTTCTGGCGTAAATTTTGCCTGATCGTTCTATTGACTGAAGAACAGCGTCTGTCACATCAGGAGAGATAAAAATGGAACAACGGGAAGCTGCCGCAACTGGCGAGCCCTGTATGCGTGTGGATGCCGTTGCCAAAGCAACGGGCCGCGCACGGTACACTGACGATTATGTGATGGCGGGAATGTGTTACGCCAGATACGTTCGAAGCCCCATCGCCCATGGTTATGCCACTAAGATTGACTGCACAGAAGCCAAAGCGCTAAACGGCGTACTCGCCGTATTCACCTGGGAGGATGTGCCGGATATCCCCTTCGCAACGGCGGGGCACGCATGGACCTTAGATCCGGCTAAGCGTGATATCGCCGACCGTCTGCTTTTAACGCGCCATGTCCGCCACCATGGTGATGCCGTGGCCATTGTGGTCGCCCGTGACGAACTCACCGCAGAAAAGGCGGCCCTGTTAGTGAAGGTAGACTGGGAAGCCCTCCCGGTTATCACCACGCCGGAAGCGGCGCTCGCCCCCGATGCCGTCGCGATACATGAATCGGGCAATACGCTGAAACAGAGTGAAATCATGGCAGGCGACCCGCTCGGGGTTATCGCCGGATCGGACCATCAAATACGCGGCCACTATCAGACGCCGGTAATTCAACATTGCCATATGGAAGGCGTGACCAGCTTCGCCTGGATGGAAGAGGACGCGCGCATCACCATCGTCTCCAGTACGCAGATCCCACACATTGTTCGCCGGATTGTCGCCCAGGCGCTGGATATCGCCTGGTCGCGCATTCGGGTTATCAAACCATACGTGGGCGGCGGCTTTGGCAATAAACAGGACGTTCTCGAAGAGCCGATGGCGGCGTTTTTGACCCTGAAACTGGGCGGTATCCCGGTGAAAGTGATGCTCAGCCGTGAAGAGTGCTTCACCGCGACCCGCACCCGCCACGCCTTTACCATTGACGGGCAACTGGGGGTTTCCCGCGACGGCATCCTCAAAGGCTATATTCTGGATGTGCTGTCGAATACCGGCGCGTACGCGTCTCACGGCCACTCGATTGCCGCGGCGGGCGGTAATAAAATCCCCTATCTCTACCCACGTATCGCCTTTGGCTATCGCGCGACCACCTGCTACACCAACCTTCCCGCTGCGGGTGCGATGCGCGGCTACGGCGCGCCGCAGGTGGTTTTTGCCCTGGAAGCGATGCTGGACGACGCCGCCGCCGAACTGGGCATCGACCCGGTGGAGATCCGTTTGCGCAATGCGGCGCGTGAAGGAGATACCAACCCGGTCAACCAAAAAGTCATCCACAGCGCCGGACTACCGGAGTGCCTGATAAAAGGCCGTGAAATTTTCGAATGGGATAAACGCAAAGAAGCCTGCCAGGGCCAACAAGGGAATTTACGCCGCGGCGTCGGCGTGGCCTGTTTCAGCTATACCTCGAATACCTGGCCGGTAGGCGTGGAGATTTCCGGTGCGCGCCTGCTGCTTAACCAGGATGGCACCATCAACGTGCAAAGCGGCGCGACGGAAATCGGTCAGGGTGCTGACACCGTGTTTTCTCAGATGGTGGCAGAAACCGTTGGTGTGCTGGTGAGTTCGGTGCGGGTGATTTCCACCCAGGATACCGACGTCACGCCGTTCGACCCCGGCGCGTTTGCCTCGCGGCAAAGCTACGTGGCGGCCCCCGCTCTGCGCCAGGCGGCGCTGCAACTGCGTGAAAAAATCCTGCAACACGCCGCGCTGATGCTTCACCAGTCCGTGATGAATCTGACGCTACATCGCGGCGATGTGGTGCTGACCGAACGCCCGAACGCGCCGCTGCTGTCGGTTGCCGACATCGCCATGGATGCGTTTTACCATCCTGAGCGCGGCGGACAGCTCTCTGCAGAAGCCTCTGTGAAAACCACCACCAACCCGCCCGCCTTCGGCTGCACCTTCGTCGATCTCACCGTGGATGTGGATCTGTGCAAAATCACCATTAACCGCATCCTGAATATGCATGACTCCGGGCACATCCTGAACCCGGTGCTGGCAGAAGGCCAGGTTCACGGCGGAATGGGAATGGGCATCGGCTGGTCGATTTTCGAAGAGATGATCATCGATGAAAAAACCGGTGTGGTGCGTAACCCTAATTTGTTGGATTACAAAATGCCCACCATGCTGGATCTCCCCCATCTGGAATGCGCGTTTGTGGATACCCACGAACCGCAGTCGGCCTATGGGCATAAATCGCTGGGAGAACCGCCGATTATTCCGGTCGCCGCAGCCATACGCAATGCGGTACGGATGGCGACAGGCGTGGCAATCAATACCCTGCCGCTGACGCCAAAACGTCTGTTCAGTGAATTCCGCGAGGCGGGTCTGATTTAAGGATAACGCTATGTTTGATTTTGAAAGCTATCATCGCGCAACCGGCGTTGCCGACGCGGCGGCACTGCTGGCGCAGCACCCGCAAGCGCGGCTGCTGGCGGGCGGCACCGACGTGCTGATCCAATTGCATCATCATAATGCCCGCTATCGTCATGTGGTGGATATTCACGGCCTGCCGGAGCTGCGCGGTATTGAAATGGATGACAAGGGCGGATTGCGCATCGGTTCCGGTACCACCTTCACCGAACTGATTGAAAACTCGCTGGTCAGGCAGCATCTTCCGGCATTAAGCGCTGCCGCCGCGTCGATTGCCGGGCCGCAAATCCGTAACGTTGCCACCTACGGCGGTAATATCTGCAACGGCGCAACCAGTGCCGATTCCGCCACGCCGTCGTTGATTTACGATGCCACGCTGGAGATCGTGTCCGCTTCCGGCACCCGGTTTACCTCTATCAACGGCTTCCATACCGGCCCGGGCAGCGTCGCGCTGGAAGCGGGCGACATGCTGGTCGCATTTCATTTCCCTGCGCAACCGACGACTGGCGTGGGCAGTGCGCACTTTAAATATGCGATGCGTGATGCGATGGATATCGCCACCATCGGCAGCGCTGCGCGCTGCCTGATTAAAGACGGTAAGTTTGTTGAATTGCGGCTGGCATTTGGCGTTGCCGCGCCCACGCCGATTCGCTGTCAACATGCTGAACAGGCGGCGCAGGGCGCGCCATTAACGCAGCAAACCCTGGCCGCTATCAGCGAGGCCGTGTTGCAGGACGTTTCCCCACGTTCATCATGGCGCGCGGCCAAAGAGTTCCGCTTACATCTGATTCAAACCATGACCCGAAAAGTCGTTACCGAAGCCGTAGAAAACGCGGGAGGGAAACTGCTATGAGAAATGAAGCCTGGATAACCGTGGACTGTTCAATTAACGGCGCGCCTTTTCGTTTTACCGCCTCGCCGGCGATGCCGCTGGCGGAATTGTTGCGCGCGCAGGGTTTACTGAGCGTAAAGCAGGGTTGCAGCGTGGGTGAGTGCGGTGCCTGTACCGTGCTGGTAGATGGCATCGCTATCGACAGTTGTCTGTATCTTGCAGCATGGGTGCAGGGAAAAGCGATTCGCACCGTGGAAGGTGAATCTACCAGCGGGCAGCTTTCTGCCGTTCAACATGCTTATACCCGTTCCGGCGCGGTGCAGTGCGGCTTCTGTACGCCAGGGTTGATTATGGCGACCACCGCGTTACTGGCAAAACCGCACGCTAAACCCTTTACGGTACTGGAAATCCGCCAGGGTCTGGCAGGGAATCTTTGCCGCTGCACCGGGTATCAAATGATTGTCGACACCGTACAAGCCTGCGATCGCTCACAGGAATAAAACAGAGCGGGCACGCGCGGTGCCCGCTTTTTAGCCCACCTGCAACTCATACTTTTTGATTTTGCGGTACAGCGTGGCAATGCCGATCCCCAGTTCATCTGCCGCCTGTTTTTTATTGCTATGGCGCGACAGAGCCTCGCGGATCATCTGTTTTTCCATCTCTTCCAGCGCCGTCACGCCCGCCTCATCCACCCGTGGTGCCATCGCAAACACGGCATCCATATCGGTATCTGCCAGTTTGACGCCGTTAGTCAGATTGGGCGGCAGCAGTGAGGCGTCTATCACCTCGCCCGACGGCACCACGTTCACCAGGTATTCGATAAGATTACTCAGCTCACGCAAATTACCCGGCCAGCGATAGCGCTTAAGCATCAACATCACCTCCGGGGCCACGCCCGGATAAACCAGCCCGATGCGCCGGGTATGAAGATGAAGGAAATAGTGGATTAACAGTTCCATGTCATCCTGGCGCTCGCGCAGCGGCGGCAAACTCACCGGGATCACATTCAGGCGATAGTACAAATCCTCGCGGAATTTCCCGTCTGCAATGAATTGCTCAAGGTTCTGGTTGGTTGCAGAAAGAATGCGGATATCTACCTGCACCGGATGGCTGGCACCGATGGGCTGGATCTCCCGCGCTTCAATGGCGCGCAGCAGTTTGGCCTGGAGAGTGAGCGGCATATCGCCGATTTCATCGAGAAACAGCGTGCCGTGGTTTGCTGCCTGAATAAGCCCGGTTTTGCCGTTGGCGGATGCGCCGGTAAACGCCCCCTTTACATAGCCGAACAGTTCGCTTTCCAGCAGTTGTTCCGGGATGGCCGCGCAGTTAATCGCGATAAAAGGTTTGTTTTTACGATCGCTGAGTTGATGGATCGCCCTCGCCACCACTTCCTTGCCGGTTCCGCTTTCGCCAACAATCAGAATGCTCGACGGGCTGGGGGCGATACGGCTAATCAGGCGTTTTAGCTGGCGCATCGGGCGGCATTCCCCCACCAGATGCTCAATATGCGGTTCATCCTGGGCAATCGCCACGCCGGATGACGTATGCGACTGATGAAACGCCATCAGAAAAAGCTGGTGGTCCTGCACATGGTGAAGCTGCCCGATGATCAGTTCGCTTTTGTCATCGAACGTCACAATGTGCTGCATATGCCCCTGGGTGAAATTGCTTTCAAAGGTCAGCGGGCGGAAACTAACGGTCTGGCCGATCATATTTCCCTGGGTGATGCCCAATATTTTCAATGCCGTAAGATTGGCAAACTGCACGCGATTATCTTCACCGACCACCAGCACGCCCTGATCCATATTTTCGATCATGGTGGAGAATATTTTGCGAATACTGCCGCTGCCGTTTTGATCTTCCAGTAATTTGGAAACAAAGATTGTCGAAATATGTCGAACATAATCAGAGAACTCATGCAGGTTATCATTAATATGTTCCTGCTGCTCATGGGTTACGGCGATAAGGCTAATCACGCCGACGCAGGAATCCTGAAAAATAACCGGCGTACCGAGAAACGCTTTCTCCTTACAATTATCTTTACTGGTACATCCATCGCATAAGGGATCGTAACGGGAATGGGTCACGACCTTTTCTTTTTTGGTTTCCAGGACATAGCGCAATAAGCGTGAATTAGTATTGAGTTTCTGACCAAGAAATTTGCCATAAGATCCCGTACCAGCCACCCGGCACAGGGTTTCATCAACAATCTCGACCTCAAGCTGCAACACGCTGGCGAGCATTCTGGCAAACCGTTGAATTGTCGGTTGAATCTGCATCAAAACGGATTGCGTATTGGCGGGTATCATAGCTTAACCTTCGAATATCACGTAATTGGTTGATATTTATAAAGTCGCTTACAGAATAATCTGAACCCTATGATACTAACCTGTCTGCCATTAACATTGATAAAAACACTTTTCCTTTATCATTCTCAGGTGGAAATATGGAAGAAACATCACATTTCTATATCAATATGAGAATAACAGCGTCTAATTTATCAATTTGACGGCGCGCCCCTCTTATTCCATGAATAACGGCTTTCTTATTCCCTCATCGGCAACACTGCATAAATAAAGCCAAACGATTACGTATTAAATAACGGTTAATAAACGGCGTTAATTTGTGATTCATTTCTCATAATCCGGGCCATTACGGCTTATTAAACGGACCGGCAATGATTCTGGCACAGTTATTGTTAAGACAGAGATATCGCTGTGAATCGCGTTTCTCGATGCCCGGCTAATTTGATGCCAGACACAGCAAAATGCCACCTTGCCTGTCATTCCACTACCAGGATCTAAAAATGAAAACTGTTAATGAGTTGATAAAGGATATCAATGCGCTGAACTCTCACCTCCACGAGAAAGACTTTCTGTTGACGTGGGAGCAAACCACAGATGAACTGAAACAAGTGCTGGACGTCGCGGCCGCGCTGAAAACGCTGCGTGCGGAAAATATTGCGACGAAGGTTTTCAACAGCGGTCTTGGTATCTCCGTATTCCGCGATAACTCCACGCGCACCCGCTTCTCCTACGCTTCCGCGCTGAATTTACTCGGCCTGGCGCAACAGGATCTCGACGAAGGCAAATCGCAAATTGCCCACGGCGAAACCGTACGTGAAACCGCCAACATGATCTCTTTCTGCGCCGATGCCATTGGTATCCGCGACGACATGTATCTGGGTGCCGGCAACGCCTATATGCGTGAAGTGGGCGCTGCGCTGGATGATGGTCACAAACAGGGTGTGCTGCCCCAGCGCCCGGCGCTGATCAACCTGCAATGCGATATTGACCACCCAACCCAGTCGATGGCCGATCTGGCCTGGCTGCGCGAGCATTTTGGTTCACTGGAAAACCTCAAGGGCAAGAAAATCGCCATGACCTGGGCCTACTCTCCCAGCTACGGCAAACCGCTGTCCGTGCCGCAGGGCATCATCGGCCTGATGACCCGTTTTGGTATGGACGTGACGCTGGCGCATCCGGAAGGCTATGACCTGATCCCTGACGTGATCGAAGTGGCGAAAAATAACGCCAAATCCTCCGGCGGCAGCTTCCGCCAGGTCACCAGCATGGAAGAAGCGTTCAAAGACGCCGACATCGTGTATCCGAAGTCCTGGGCACCGTACAAAGTCATGGAACAGCGTACCGACCTGCTGCGCGCCAACGATCATGACGGCCTGAAAGCGCTGGAACAAGCCTGCCTGGCGCAGAACGCCAACCACAAAGACTGGCACTGCACCGAAGAGATGATGAAGCTCACTAAGCAAGGCGAGGCGCTGTATATGCACTGCCTGCCGGCGGACATCAGCGGTGTGTCCTGTAAAGAAGGCGAAGTCACCGAAGGCGTATTCGAAAAATACCGCATCGCCACTTACAAAGAAGCCAGCTGGAAGCCGTACATCATCGCCGCCATGATCCTTGCGCGTAAATATGCCAAACCCGGTGTTCTGCTGGATCAGCTGTTGCAGGAAGCGCAAAAACGCATCAAGTAATTCACTCAGCCGGCCTGCGGGCCGGCCTCTTCACTCCCCATGATGTTATGAAGGATAAGGATGGGATATGTCAGTTTTCTCATTGAAAATGGATATCGCCGACAACCGATTTTTTAATGGTGAAACCTCGCCGCTGTTCTCGCAAAAACAGGCGCAGCAGGCCCGCCAGTTTCATCAGAAGATCGCGGGATATCAGCCGACACCGCTGTATGCACTGGATGAATTAGCCGGTCTGTTCGGCGTCAAAAAAATCCTGGTCAAAGATGAGTCCCAGCGTTTCGGGCTCAACGCTTTCAAAATGCTGGGCGGCGCTTACGCCATCGCCCAACTGCTGTGCGAGAAGTATCACATCAACATTGCTGATTTCTCGTTCGAGACCATCAAAACCACCATCAGCGAAAAAATGACCTTTGCCACCACCACCGATGGCAACCACGGTCGCGGCGTGGCGTGGGCGGCGAAGCAGCTCGGCCAGAACGCCGTGGTGTATATGCCGAAGGGCTCCGCTCAGGAGCGGGTGGACGCGATCCTTAAATTGGGCGCGGAGTGCATCGTCACCGACATGAACTATGACGACACCGTGCGCCTGACCATGAAAAACGCCCAGCAAAACGGCTGGGAAGTGGTGCAGGACACCGCATGGGAAGGCTACACCACCATCCCAACGTGGATCATGCAGGGTTACGCCACCCTGGCGGACGAAGCCGTCGAACAGATGAACGCGATGGGCGTGAAACCCACCCACGTCCTGTTACAGGCGGGGGTCGGTGCCATGGCGGGCGGCGTGCTGGGCTACCTGGTGGATGTCTACGGGCCGCGCAATCTGCACTCGGTGGTGGTTGAACCGGAACTGGCCGACTGCGTTTACCGCTCCGGCGTGAAAGGCGAAATCGTCAACGTCGGCGGCGATATGGCCACCATCATGGCCGGTCTGGCCTGTGGCGAGCCAAACCCGCTGGGCTGGGAAATTTTACGCAACTGCGCCACCCAGTTCATTTCCTGCCAGGACGCCGTTGCCGCGCTGGGTATGCGTGTGCTGGGCAACCCGCTCGGCAACGATCATCGCGTGATTTCCGGCGAATCCGGCGCGGTGGGCCTTGGGGTGCTTGCTGCCGTGCATCACCATCCACAGCGCGACGCCTTCATGAAAAAGCTGGGACTGGATAAAGATTCTGTGGTGCTGGCGATCAGCACTGAAGGCGATACCGACGTGAAGCATTACCGCGAAGTGGTCTGGGAAGGCAAACACGGCATTCCGGGTTAACACCGCGCACTTTCACACTGACGAATTGACGCTCCCCGTCGAACGGGGGGCATAAAGACTGGAGAATCTGAGATGGCTAAGCATATTCCGTTCGCGCTTATTCTGGAAAAAGCGAATCACTACAAAGACGATATGACCCGTTTTCTACGCGACATGATCGCCATTCCCAGCGAGAGCTGCGACGAAAAGCGCGTTATTCACCGCATCAAGCAGGAAATGGAAAAAGTCGGTTTCGATAAAGTAGAAATCGACCCGATGGGCAACATTCTCGGCTACGTTGGCCACGGCCCGCGCCTGGTGGCTATGGATGCGCACATCGATACCGTCGGCATCGGCAACATCAAAAACTGGAACTTCGACCCGTATACCGGCATGGAAACCGATGAACTGATCGGTGGGCGCGGCGCGTCTGACCAGGAAGGCGGCATGGCGTCAATGGTTTACGCCGGTAAGATCATCAAAGACCTGGGCCTTGAAGACGAATACACACTGCTGGTCACTGGCACTGTGCAGGAAGAAGACTGCGATGGCCTGTGCTGGCAGTACATCATCGAGCAGTCCGGCATTCGCCCTGAATTTGTGGTCAGCACCGAACCTACCGACTGCCAGATTTATCGCGGCCAGCGCGGGCGTATGGAAATTCGCGTCGACGTGCAGGGCGTTAGCTGTCACGGCTCCGCCCCGGAGCGCGGCGACAACGCCATCTTCAAAATGGGCCCGATCCTCAACGAATTGCAGGGGCTGTCCCAGCGCTTAGGCCATGACGACTTCCTCGGCAAAGGCACGCTGACCGTATCAGAAATCTTCTTTACCTCGCCAAGCCGCTGCGCCGTGGCGGATAGCTGCGCGGTCTCCATTGACCGTCGTCTCACCTGGGGTGAAACCTGGGAAGGCGCGCTGGATGAAATCCGCGCCCTGCCGGCGGTACAGGAGGCTAACGCGGTGGTCTCGATGTACAACTATGACCGTCCGTCGTGGACCGGCCTGGTTTACCCCACCGAGTGTTATTTCCCGACCTGGAAAGTGGAAGAAGACCACTTCACGGTTCGCGCGCTGGCAGCGGCCTATGAAGGCCTGTTCCACCAGCAGCCGGTCGTTGATAAGTGGACCTTCTCCACTAACGGCGTTTCGATCATGGGCCGTCACGGCATTCCGGTGGTCGGCTTTGGTCCGGGTAAAGAACCGGAAGCCCACGCGCCGAACGAGAAAACCTGGAAAGCACACCTGGTCACCTGCGCCGCCATGTATGCCGCGATCCCGCTGGCCTGGCTTGCCACAGAAAAACAATAACCCTCGTGCTATCCCTCCGGCTTCATAGCCGGAGGGGTTCTGGAGTAACTATGCGTGTACTGATTAAAAACGGCACCGTCGTCAACGCCGACGGCCAGGCCCGCCAGGACGTGCTGATCGAGAGCGGTCATATCCGTCAGGTGGCCCCCGCCATTCACCCCGAACTGCCCTGTGAAACCCTCGACGCCGAAGGCTGTTACGTGATGCCCGGCGGCATCGACGTGCATACCCATTTTAATATTGATGTCGGCATCGCCCGTAGCTGTGATGATTTTTTTACCGGTACCCGCGCCGCCGCGTGTGGCGGTACAACAACCATTATCGACCATATGGGATTTGGCCCGGCAGGCTGCAAACTGCGCCACCAACTGGAGGTATACCACGGTTACGCCGCCCATAAAGCGGTGATCGACTATAGCTTCCACGGCGTGATCCAGCATATCAACCACGCCATTCTCGACGAAATCCCCATGATGGTAGAGGAAGGGATCAGCAGCTTTAAGCTCTATCTCACCTATCAGTTCAAACTCAATGACGACGAAGTGTTGCAGGCTTTGCGCCGCCTGAACGACGCCGGCGCGCTAACCACGGTTCACCCGGAAAACGATGCGGCTATCGCCCGCAAGCGGGCCGAATTTATCGCCTCTGGTAAAACCGCGCCGATGTACCACCCGCTCAGCCGCCCGCTGGAATGCGAAGCCGAAGCCATCGCCCGGATGATCAACCTGGCGCATCTATCGGGCGATGCCCCGCTGTACATCGTGCATCTGTCAAACGGTCTGGGATTGGATTATTTACGGCTGGCGCGGGCGCAGCATCAGCCAGTGTGGGTGGAAACCTGCCCGCAATATCTGCTGCTGGACGAGCGCAGCTACCAGGCGGAAGACGCGCTGAAGTTTATTCTCAGCCCGCCGCTGCGCAACGTGCGCGAGCAGGACAAGCTGTGGTGCGGCATCGCCGACGGCGCAGTGGACGTGGTGGCGACCGACCATTGCACCTTCTCACTGGAGCAACGCCAGCGTCTGTCCGGCGGCGATTTCAGCCGCTGCCCGAACGGCCTGCCCGGCGTGGAAAACCGCCTGCTGCTGCTGTTTTCCCACGGTGTGATGAGCGGGCGCATTTCTCCCGAACGTTTTGTCGCCTTAACCAGCGCCACGCCGGCCAAACTGTTCGGCCTGTGGCCGCATAAAGGCCAGATCGCCCCCGGCGCAGACGGCGATATCGTCATTATCGACCCGCGCCGTACCACCCCCATTCGCCATGAAAACCTGCACGACAACGCCGATTACTCCCCCTGGGAAGGCATGGTGTGCCAGGGCGAAATTCGCCAGACTCTGTCGCGCGGCAATACCGTTTTCCGCGACGGCAAATTTACCGGTAGCCCCGGACAAGGGCGCTACCTGCGACGTAAACCGTTTAAACACCCGGTTCCCTGACCGGCAAAGTGGCGTAAACGGATGACCCCGAACCCCTACGAAGTGAGGAAAGGATGAGTAAGAAAATTGTTCTCGCCCTGGGCGGGAATGCCCTTGGCGACGATCTGGCCGGACAGATGGCAGCGGTAAAAACCACCTCCCAGGCGATAGTCGATTTAATCGCCCAGGGCCATCAGGTGGTGGTGACGCACGGCAACGGCCCTCAGGTAGGCATGATCAACCTGGCATTTGAAGCCGCCGCCAAAACTGAGGCGCATACCCCGATGCTGCCAATGTCGGTCTGCGTGGCGCTGAGCCAGGGCTACATCGGCTACGATCTGCAAAACGCGCTGCGTGAAGAGCTACTTTCCCGCCAGATGCAGATACCGGTGGCCACGCTAATCACCCAGGTCGAAGTGGACGCCAACGATCCGGCGTTTCTCAACCCCACCAAACCTATCGGTTCATTCTTCAGCGAACAGGAAGCGGCGCATTTGACCCGGCAGGGCTACACCATGAAAGAAGATGCCGGGCGCGGCTATCGTCGCGTCGTGGCGTCGCCGAAGCCGGTGGATATCATCGAAAAAGAGACCGTTAAAGTGATGATGGAAGCGGGCCACGTGGTGATCACCGCAGGCGGCGGCGGTATTCCGGTGATCCGTGAAGGCCTGCATCTGCGCGGTGCCAGCGCGGTGATCGACAAAGACTGGGCCAGCGCCCGGCTGGCGGAGATGATCGATGCCGATATGCTGATTATCCTCACCGCAGTAGAAAAAGTAGCGATCAACTTTGGCAAGCCCAACGAACAGTGGCTGGATCGCCTGTCGCTGAACGACGCCCAGCGCTTTATCGACGAAGGGCATTTCGCCAAAGGCTCAATGCTGCCGAAGGTGGAAGCCGCCGCCGCGTTCGCCCGCTCCCGTCCGGGCCGCGAAGCGCTGATCACCGTGCTGAGTAAAGCCAAAGAAGGGATTGAAGGCAAAACCGGCACCATTATCAGCCAGTAGCTGTTTACGCAAGAAACGACCAAGGGCGCCGCAGCGCCCTTGGTTTTTTTAATGCCTTACGCCACCGTCAGCACTTCCTGCGTGGATTTCACGCCCTGGTGCATCAACGTCATCACCGCTTCCAGTACCCCGCCGCCAATGGCGCGGGCCTTATCGGAGACGCTGGTATAGTCTGCCGCCGCGCCGCGCGGATCGATATCACCGATTTTAAATCCGCCGCTGACTGCCAGCCCGTCATTCAGTAAGCCGCGCACCATTCCCGTTAGCGGCGCTTCGATAGGCGTGTCGCCGATATGGGCAATCACATCGCCCTCGTTGACGATGTCGCCCAACGCTACCCGGGCGTGCATAATCCCGGCTACCGGCGCACGGATCACCCGGCGAGAGGTATGGCCCATAATATTGCCTGGAATGCCGGTATTTTCCTGCGCTGTCCCCTGGTAGATAACCTGCCCCAGCCAGTGTCCGCGATTGGTTTCGATCACCGCATGGCAATCTTTTCCGGCGGTAAAGCCCGGCCCCAGCGCCAGGGTAATCGGTGCCATACCGCAGTGGGTGCCGGTATTTTCTTTGGCGAGGATGGCATCCACCACGCAGCCCGGCTCCAGCACGTTCAGCGTGGTGCAATTTGGGTCGATCAGCACCGGCACTACGCCGCTGTCCGCCAGGGCAAGCGCCTCTCTGGCAGAGGTGGTACGTTTCGCCCTTACCCCTTCCACCACCATTTCGCCGTCAAAAACCGCCTGGGCGAACGCCACAGTACGGCGAATCACCGTGGGTTTATCGACCTCCAGCATGATCACTTTAAACCCGGCATGGAACAGACGCAGCGCCACGCCGGTGGCAATATCCCCTGCACCGCGGATCACAATCCGCTGATGGTGAGAGGGATGCGCCGCCTGGCTCATCAACCCGCCCGCCGCGTGGTTTTTAATCTGCAATATTTCCGCTAACACGCTAATGGCGATTTCCTGCGGGGTTTCCGCGCCGATGTTATATCCCACCGGGGCATGGAACCGGGAAAGCTGTTCTTCGGTGAGCCCGCTTTCACGCATCTGGCGAATAAATACCTGAGCTTTACGGCGACTGGCCAGCAGCCCAAGCCAGGTAACCGGGCGGCCAATCAGTTTATCCAGCGCTTCACGGTCCTGGTTATTGGTGGCGATCAGCACAAAGTTATCGGGTTTGATATCAAGGGCATCCACGGCGGCGGAAAACGACGCGGCGTGCAGCAACTGGGTTGCAGGTGGGAAGAAATCTGGGTTAAGGCTTTCCGGGTAAATATCCGCCACTGAAATTTCGAATCCGAGCGGCTGTGCCGCCAGGGCAATCGCCCGGTTAACATGGCCTGCGCCAATTAACACCAGCCGGGGCCGTAGCCCGTGAACGCTGATATACACCGACATCGCGCCGCCACAGTCAGACCCAACCGCATCGTCGCCGTTACGCGCCATGCGGCCGTGGAACAGCCGGGGTTTACGTTCACGCATCGCCTCCAGCGCTTCGTCGATCACCCGGCGCTCAACCATGCCGCCGCCAACGGTGCCGACGATGGAGCCATCCTGATGAATAATCATTTGCGCCGAATGGCGCGGCGTGGAGCCACGGCTATCGATAATTTGCGCCATGGCGAACGGGCAATTCGTCTCTTCGAGTTTTGCAGCTTCAGTGAAAATATTCATTGTTACCTCAATAGAAATATCCATTCGGCGCCCCAGTAAACCTGGGCTGCTATCTCACCACTCTGCGCGTAATAGGCGGGGTTTCCTGCACCGCCCCCTGCCAAATAGCGTCCACCTCGTCGGCCTCCAGCATGTCTCTCAGGGTTTGCTGATGATTCTCATATTGAGAACCACGATTGATAAACCAGACCCGGCGACAGCCCGGCGGCGTGCCTTTAAACAGCCCCAGCGGGTGTTGGATCAGCCGCCGCATGGCGGTCAAATCCAGCCGCTCTCCGGCGCCAAGCCCGGTAATCGCGGCAAACTGCGCCCAACGGTGAACGTTATCCGGTCCAACCGGCTTATCGAACAGGCCCCCGCCGGTAACCCCTATCACGCAGCGACTGGATTGAGGTATGCAAGGTTCATGCTCAGCGGGCGCTTTTAATGCAAAACCGCGAGCGCCGTCAGCTTCTATCAAAATGACATCCAGATCCTGTTGCGCAATCAGGCGGTCTATGATTTCCGGCGAAAATCCACGCACTTTGTTATGGGCAGCGTTCCAGCCAGCGAAACAGGCCATCAGCGACGACTGGAAAAGGTGGGCAGGAAGTTGCGTGGGATCGCGGCAAAGCGTTACCGGACAGGCGGGATCGGGCATATACATCTGGGTGGTGGTGGTAATTAACACGCGCCTGCCGATACGACAAAATAATCTGGCTAACCAAAACAGCGTGCTGGTTTTACCGCCAGCGCCCACCAGACTTATTATTACCGGTTTGGCAAACGCGTTCACATCACATAACAGGGCGTCAGGATCCGGTATATTTTGCGCTATTGTCATCAGGCTCCGGGATGAAAAAAATAAAGTGGAACACATTGACTGCATAATTACCGCTGCGGGTCTTTCATCCCGAATGGGGCAATGGAAAATGATACTACCCTGGCGGGATAGCACAATGCTTGATGCAAGTATCAAAAACGCGCTTCAATTCTGTTCACGCATTATTCTGGTCACGGGATTTCGCCATGAAGAACTTGCGCAACGATATATCCATGATCCGCAACTGTTAATTGTTTATAACCCTGATTATTTATCGGGACTGCTCTCTTCCGTTCAGGCAGGCGCGGCCCATGTGGACACAGAATACTGTTATCTCACCCACGGCGACCTCCCCTGTTTAAAACACGCTATCTTTAATAATCTCTGGCACTTACGCGGAGACTACGCGCTGATGCCGCACTATCGCGGTAAGCCAGGCCATCCGATTTTGCTGCCTCGTACGCGTCTGATGCAGGCTGCTCGATTAGCCAATGTTCGCTCCATGCGCGAAGCGTTGATGGCCGGAGAATATCGCTGTTGTGAAATGAACCACCCGGAAATAATTTTCGATGTTGATACGCCTGAAGATTTCTTGGCACTACAACGCCGGGGGCAAGATAAATTAAGCGGCAAGGACCGTCGCCAATGATAATTATTGTTCATTATCCTTACACCTTATCATTATGATAACAACGCGGTTGTTTTGAGAAAAAGCATTATCCCGATGACACACCGTCCGGCGCATATAAACAGAGTGATTTTAATTCTCATTTGTAAGCTGTGAGATATTTCACAAACCCAGGCCAACTTTCGAGGCTTCTCACAAATCTGTTTATTAGCTGGGCCCTGGATAAATAGCTGGTGCGATTGTTGCTCCTTTAACGTAATCCACCGGACGTTATATCACTGCCGGTAATTCCGATTAAAAATGTTACGTTAAGGAGAGGGTTATGGGGGATATCATGCGTCCCGTCCCGTTTGAGGAACTTTTGACGCGCCTGTTTGATGAATACCACCAGCACCACACTATTTTTGGTATTCCTGAACAACAGTTTTATCAGACCGGGCAACACCAGCCGATTTCCGTATTTGGCGAAACCTGCGCCACGCCCGTTGGCCCAGCCGCCGGACCGCATACCCAACTCGCACAGAACATCATTACCTCCTGGCTGACGGGTGGTCGTTTTATCGAACTGAAAACGGTGCAAATTCTCGATCGGCTGGAGCTGGAAAAACCCTGTATCGACGCGGAAGACGAATGCTTCAATACCGAGTGGTCCACCGAATTCACCCTGCTGAAAGCCTGGGATGAGTACCTGAAAGCCTGGTTTATTCTGCACCTGCTGGATGAGATGTTCACCGCGCGCGGCCCGGACGACGCCAAATCCTTTATCTTCAATATGAGCGTCGGCTACAACCTCGACGGCATTAAACAGCCGCCGATGCAGCAATTTATCGACAACATGATGAACGCGGCGGATCACCCGAAATTCGCCGAGTATCGCCAGATCCTCAAGCGCTGGCTGGCTAACCCGGCATTTATTGCCCGCCTGCCGGAAGCAAAACGCGAACAGCTCGCCACGGTGGATGCGCGGATCCCGTCAAGCCTGGTTCATGGCGTCACGCTTTCCACTATGCACGGCTGCCCGCCCAATGAAATTGAAGCCATCTGCCGCTATATGCTGGAAGAAAAAGGGCTCAATACCTTTGTGAAACTTAACCCGACGCTGCTGGGCTACCCGCGCGTTCGCGAAATTCTCGATACCTGCGGTTTCGACTATATCGGCCTGAAAGAAGAGTCGTTTGACCACGACCTGAAGCTCGATCAGGCGCTGGCGATGCTGCAACGCCTGATGACGCTGGCGAAAGAGAAACACCTGGGCTTTGGGGTGAAACTCACCAACACCCTCGGCACCATCAACCATAAAGGCGCATTACCGGGCGAAGAGATGTATATGTCCGGGCGCGCGTTGTTCCCGCTGTCGATTAACGTGGCGGCGGTGCTCTCCCGGGCCTTTAACGGCACGTTGCCGATTTCCTACTCCGGCGGTGCCAGCCAACTTACCATCCGCGATATTTTCGACACCGGTATTCGCCCGATTACCATGGCGACCGATTTGCTGAAGCCAGGCGGCTACCTGCGCCTGAGCGAATGCATGCGTGAACTAGAAAAATCCGACGCCTGGCATATGCAGCAGGTCGACGTGGCGCGTCTTGATGAACTCGCCAAACGTGCCGTCAGCATGGAGTACACCCAAAAACACTGGAAGCCGGAAGAGCGCATCGAAGTGGCCGAAGGGCTGCCGCTCACCGACTGTTATGTTGCACCGTGCGTCACGGCCTGCGCAATCAAGCAGGATATTCCTGAGTACATCCGTCTGATGGGCGAGCAGCGCTACGCCGACGCGCTGGAGCTTATTTATCAGCGCAACGCCCTGCCCGCCATTACCGGGCACATCTGCGATCACCAGTGCCAGTACAACTGTACCCGTCTCGACTATGACAGCGCGCTCAACATCCGCGAGCTGAAAAAAATCGCCCTGGAGAAAGGCTGGGAAACCTACAAACAACGCTGGCATAAACCGGCGGGCTCCGGTTCACGCCATCCGGTGGCGGTGATTGGCGCAGGCCCGGCGGGTCTGGCGGCGGGTTATTTCCTGGCGCGCGCTGGCCACCCGGTGACGCTGTTCGAACGTGAGAAAAACGCCGGCGGCGTGGTGAGAAATATCATTCCGCAGTTCCGTATTCCGGGCGAACTGATCCAGCATGATATCGATTTTGTCACCGCCCACGGCGTGAAAATCGAATACGGCTGCGACCCACAGTTGACGGTAGACAAACTGCAACAGCAGGGCTTCCATTATGTGCTGATTGGCACCGGCACCGAGAAAAACAGCGGCGTCAAACTGCGCGGTGATAACCGCAACGTCTGGAAATCACTGCCGTTCCTGCGCGAATACAACCTCGGCACAAATCTGGAACTCGGCAAGCATGTGGTGGTGGTCGGCGCAGGCAACACCGCGATGGACTGCGCACGCACCGCGCTGCGCGTACCGGGCGTTGAAAAAGTCACCGTGGTGTACCGCCGTTCATTACAGGAAATGCCCGCCTGGCGTGAAGAGTACGAAGAAGCGCTGCATGACGGCGTACAGTTCCAGTTCCTCAGCAACCCGGAACAGTTTGACGCCGACGGCACACTGACGGTGCGCGTGATGGCGCTGGGCGAACCCGATGCCAAAGGCCGCCGCCGCCCGGTAGAAACCGATGACGTCCGCACCATGCAGGTAGATAGCCTGATCACCGCCATTGGCGAGCAGCAGGATAGCGACGCCCTGCGCGCCATGGGCGTCCCGCTGGATGACAACGGCTGGCCGGTAGTCAACCACTTCGGCGAAACCAGCCGCCCGGACGTGTTCCTGATTGGCGACGTACAGCGTGGCCCGTCCTCGATTGTTTCCGCCATCGGCAACGCCCGTCGCGCCAGCGATGTGATCCTGACGCGGGAAAATATCCGCTCCCATCAGAGCGATAAGCACTGGAATAACGTCAACCCGGCGGAGGTTTACCGTCGTAAAGGCGCGATCTCCGTGGCGCAGGTGGATAAAGACGATCGCGACGCCTTTGTCGCCCAGGAAGCTGAGCGCTGCCTGGAATGTAACTACATCTGTAGCAAGTGCGTCGATGTCTGCCCCAACCGCGCCAACGTCTCCATTGCCGTGCCTGGCTTCCAGAACCGCTACCAGACGCTGCATCTCGACGCTTACTGCAACGAATGTGGCAACTGCGCCCAGTTTTGTCCGTGGCAGGGCAAGCCTTACCAGGACAAGGTCACGGTATTCAGCCTGCCGGAAGATTTCCGCAACAGCGCCAATCCGGGCTTCCTGGTGGATGACAGCCGGGTACATATCCGCCAGGGCGAACAAACCTGGGAATTAACCATCGGCAGCGATGGTCAGTTCCGGGATGTGCCCGCCGGGTTGGATGACATGTGCCGCATCATCAGCTATGTACACCAGCACCATCACTATCTGTTAGGCCGGGTGGAGGCGTAATCATGCTTATTTTAAAAAATGTTACCGCCGTGCAGTTGCATCCGGCGATGGTGATGGAAAACATTGATATCGCCATCGACGGCGATGAAATCCTCGCGGTCGGGCCAGCGTTGACCCAACGCTACCCGGATGCGTCATACAAAGAGATGCATGGCCGGGTGGTGATGCCCGGCATCGTCTGCTCGCATAACCATTTTTACTCGGGGCTGTCGCGCGGTATTCAGGCGAAGATCGATCCCTGCCCGGATTTTATCTCCACGCTGAAAAACCTCTGGTGGCGGCTGGATCGGGCGCTGGATGAGGAATCGCTCTATTACAGCGGTCTGATTTGCTCGCTTGAAGCCATCAAAAGCGGCTGTACCGCGGTTATCGATCATCACGCTTCGCCGGCTTACATTGCGGGTTCGCTGGACACGCTGCGTAACGCGTTTATCAAAGTGGGCTTGCGCGGGATGACCTGCTTCGAAACCACCGACCGCAACGGTGGGTTAAAAGAGCTCCAGGCGGGCGTCGAAGAGAATATTCGCTTCGCGAAGCATATTGATGCGGCGAAAGAGAAAGGCCAGCAGCCATACCTGGTGGAAGCCCATATCGGCGCGCATGCGCCCTTCACCGTACCCGATGCCGGATTAGCGATGCTCAGCGAAGCCGTCAAAGTCACCGGGCGCGGGTTGCATATTCATGCGGCGGAAGACAGCTATGACGTCTCCCACAGCCATCACCACTACGGCAAAGACCTGCTGGCGCGACTGGCGGAATACGACCTTATCGACAGCAAAACGCTGATCGCCCACGGGCTGTACCTTTCCGCCGACGATATCACGTTGCTGAACGACAAAGACGGTTTCCTGGTGCATAACGCCCGTTCCAATATGAACAACCACGTGGGCTACAACCATCAGCTCACCCGTATTCGTAACCTGGCGCTCGGTACCGATGGCATTGGTTCCGACATGTTTGAAGAGATGAAATTCGCCTTCTTCAAACACCGTGACGCCGGCGGCCCGCTGTGGCCGGACAGCTTCGCCCGCGCCCTTACCAACGGCAACGCGCTACTGAGCCGCAACTTCCACGCCAAATTTGGCCGCCTGGAAGCCGGGTACAAAGCGGATCTGACCATTTGCGATTACGCCTCGCCAACGCCGCTGCTGGCGGAAAACGTCGCCGGGCATATCGCGTTCGGTCTCGGTTCGTCGAGCGTGCACAGCGTGATGGTGAATGGCGTGATGGTCTACGAAGACCGCCAGTTCACCTTTGATTGTGAACCTGTCTATGCGCAAGCACGAAAAGTCGCCGCCCGGATGTGGCAACGCATGGATGCACTGAATTAAAACCTGGCGCCTCCCGGCTAGCGGGAGGCGAAAAATGAGGGTGAATTATGATTGAGCAATTTCTTACACCAGGCTCCGTCGAGCAGGCGCTGGAACTTAAGCAGCGTTATCAGAATGATGCCGTCTGGTTTGCCGGCGGCAGCAAGCTAAATTCCGCGCCGGGCCGCACTGAAAAAACCGTGGCGATCTCGCTTCAGAGATTGTCCCTCGACTGGATCGACTGGGATAACGACTGCCTGCGCATCGGCGCAATGACCACGCTGCAAACCCTGCGTGACAGCCATCATCTGCCCCCGGCGCTGTATGAGGCACTGGGCTTTGTTTACTCCCGCCACCTGCGCAACCAGTCCACCTTAGGCGGAGAAATCGCCGCCATTGAACAGGAGTCGGTGTTAGTTCCGGTTCTGCTGGCGCTGGATGCGGTACTGGTGTTTGGCGACGGCGAAACCGTGGCGCTGGAAAGTTATCTCGCGCAGCCTGTCGGCCATCTGATTACCGAAATCATTATTAAAGACCCTTACCGTGCCTGTTCAACTCGCAAAATTAGCCGTTCCCAGGCGGGACTCACGGTACTCACCGCCGCCGTGGCTATCGATGAAGACAACAATGTGCGCATCGCGCTGGACGGCGTCGCGGATCGCCCAATGCGGCTACGGGACGTGGAGGCTCAGCGGCTGGACGGCGAGCAGCTTGAAGCCGCCGTCGGCGCGGCGATTTTCCCGCGTGACGATGTGCGCGGCAGCGTGGCTTACAAGCGTTATATCGCCGGTGTCGTCGTGGCTGACCTGTACGCGGACTGCCAGCAGAAGGGAGAGGAAATCCAATGATCATTCAATTTACGCTCAACGGCAGCGCGCATCAGCTTGAAGCCCATCCCGGCGCGAACGTCCAGAAACTGCTGTTTGGGCTGGGAATGCACTCGGTACGTAACAGCGACGACGGCTTCGGCTTTGCCGGTTCGGACGTGATCCTGTTTAATGGCCGCCTGATTAACGCCTCACTGCTGATTGCCGCCCAGTTGGAAAACGCCAAAATCACCACGGCGGAATCGTTAGGGAAATGGAATCAACTCAGCCTGGTGCAACAGGCGATGGTGGACGTCGGCGTCGTTCAGTCAGGCTATAACGACCCTGCCGCTGCGCTGATTATTACCGAATTACTGGATCGCATCGCCATACCGACCCGCGATGAGATTGACGATGCGCTATCTGGCCTGTTCAGCCGCGACGCCGGCTGGCAACAATATTACCAGGTGATCGATCTGGCGGTGGCGCGCAAAGCCGATCCCAACGCCGCCTGCACCGTGGCACCCACCTTCCGTGACGATCTGGCCGTGGTCGGTAAGATCCACCCGAAAACCGATGCCGCTAAAATGGTTCAGGCCAAGCCCTGTTACGTGGAAGATCGCATTACGTCGGATGCCTGCACCATCAAAATGCTGCGCAGCCCCCACGCGCACGCGCTGATAACCCACCTTGACGTCAGTAAAGCCGAAGCGCTGCCCGGCGTGGTACACGTGATCACCTGGCGCAACTGCCCGGATATTTACTACACCCCCGGTGGGCAAAGCGCGCCGGAACCCTCACCGCTCGACCGCCGCATGTTCAGTAAAAAACTGCGTCACGTGGGCGACCGCGTGGCGGCGGTTGTCGCCGAAAGCGAAGAGATTGCGTTGCAGGCGCTGGAACTGATCGACGTGCAATACCAGGTGCTTAAACCGGTGATGTCGATTGATGAAGCCATGGCGGAAGACGCGCCGGTGGTTCACGACGAGCCGGTGGTGTATGTCGCGGGCGCGCCGGATACGCTGGAAGAAGACAATAAAAAAGCCGTCCAGCGCGATGAGCATATGATTATCAACTTCCCGATTGGCTCGCGTCCGGCGAAGAATATCGCCGCCAGCATTCATGGCCACATCGGCGACGTTGAGCGCGGCTTTGCCGAAGCAGACGTGATTATCGAACGCACCTATTCGTCAACCCAGGCCCAGCAGTGCCCGACCGAAACCCACATTTGCTTTACCCGCATGGACGGTGATCGGCTGGTGATCCATGCCTCCACCCAGGTGCCGTGGCACGTGCGTCGCCAGGTGGCGCGCATCGTCGGCCTGAAGCAAAACAAAGTCCACGTGATTAAAGAGCGCGTGGGCGGCGGTTTCGGGTCGAAGCAGGACATTTTGCTGGAAGAAGTGTGCGCCTGGGCCACCTGCGTGACGGGCCGCCCGGTCTGGTTTCGTTACACCCGTGAAGAAGAGTTTATCGCCAATACCTCGCGCCACGTGGCGAAAGTCACCGTGAAGCTGGGGGCCAAAAAAGACGGGCGCTTAACGGCCATCAATATGGATTTCCGCGCCAACACCGGGCCGTTCGGCAACCACTCGCTGACGGTGCCCTGTAACGGCCCGGCGCTCTCGCTGCCGCTCTACCCGTGCGATAACGTCGATTTCCAGGTGACGACCTATTACAGCAACATCTGTCCAACCGGGGCCTATCAGGGCTACGGCGCGCCGAAAGGCAACTTCGCCATCACTATGGCGCTGGCGGAGCTGGCGGAGCAGTTGCAGATCGACCAGTTGGAGATTATCGAGCGCAACCGCGTTCACGAAGGCCAGGAGCTGAAGATCCTCGGCGCGATTGGCGAAGGTAAAGCGCCGACCTCAGTGCCCTCCGCCGCCAGCTGCGCGCTGGAAGAGATCCTGCGCCAGGGCAGGGAGATGATCCAGTGGGATTCGCCGAAACCCAGCGAAGGCGACTGGAAGATCGGTCGCGGTGTGGCGATCATCATGCAGAAATCCGGCATCCCGGATATCGATCAGGCCAACTGCATGATCAAACTGGAATCTGACGGCACCTTTATTGTCCATTCCGGCGGCGCGGATATCGGCACCGGGCTGGATACGGTGGTCAGCAAACTGTCTGCGGAAGTCCTGCGCTGCCCGCTGGAAGATGTGCATGTCATTTCCGGCGACACCGACCACGCGCTGTTCGATAAAGGCGCTTACGCCTCGTCCGGCACCTGCTTCTCCGGCAACGCGGCGCGTATGGCCGCCGAAAACCTGCTGAAGAAAATCCAGTTCCACGGTGCGCAAATGCTCGGCGAACCGGAAAGCGACGTCACCATTGTTGCGCCTGGCATCGTACGCGGTAAGAAAGGCGAAGTGACTTACGGGCAGATCGCCCATAAAGCGGAAACCGGCACCGGGTTCGGCACGCTGGTGGCAACGGCCTGCTACATCACGCCGGAATTCGCTTTCCCGTACGGGGCCAACTTTGCCGAAGTGGCGGTGAACACCCGCACCGGGGAGATCCGGCTGGATAAATTCTTTGCCCTGCTCGACTGCGGTACGCCGGTTAACCCGGATCTCGCCCTGGGGCAGATCTATGGCGCAACGATGCGCGCCATCGGTCACAGCCTGATGGAAGAGATCATTTACGACGCCGAAGGCCATCCGATCACCCGTGATTTACGCAGCTACGGCGCGCCCAAAATTGGCGACATCCCGCGCGACTTCCGCGCAGTGCTGGTGCCAAGCGATGACAAAGTCGGGCCGTTCGGCGCGAAGTCCATCTCTGAGATTGGCGTAAACGGGGCTGCCCCCGCTATCGCTACCGCCATTCATGACGCCTGCCAGGTCTGGCTGCGAGAATGGCACTTCACCCCAGAGAAGATCCTCAGCGCATTAGGAAAATTGTAATTGTGCAGGCCGCTTCGGCGGCCTGTTTCCAACGATTCAATGCCTCACAACATAAGCGTCTGCATAAAGAGCGTGTACCGGCTCAGGGCTTGCTGTACCTGAAATTCGGGTGGTTTAGGGCAGATTTTTATTAATTGAATCAGATGATCAAATTTACTTATCGAGGTGAAGGGATGTCTGATATATCAAACAAGGGTTCGGATCTTATTTATGAGTTAGAAGATAATCCACCGTTCCACCAAACCCTGATTGGTGCCATAACCCACCTGCTGGCGATCTTTGTGCCGATGGTGACCCCCGCGCTGATTGTCGGCGCTGCGCTGCAACTCTCAACCGAAACCACCTCTTACCTGGTTTCCATGGCGATGATCGCCTCCGGCGTCGGCACCTGGCTCCAGGTGAATCGCTACGGGCATATCGGCTCAGGTTTACTGTCTATTCAGTCGGTCAATTTCTCGTTCGTTACGGTGATGATTGCGCTGGGCAGCAGCATGAAAAGCGACGGCCTGCATGAAGAACTGATCATGTCGGCGCTGCTGGGCGTGTCGTTCGTCGGCGCGTTTTTAGTGGTCGGCTCCTCCTTTATTCTGCCCTACCTGCGACGGGTGATCACCCCTACCGTCAGCGGCGTGGTGGTGCTGATGATCGGCCTGAGCCTGATCAAAGTCGGCATAATCGATTTTGGCGGCGGATTTGCCGCGAAAAGCAGCGGCACCTTCGGTAACTATGAAAACATCGGCGTCGGCCTGTTGGTACTGCTGGTGGTCATCGGCTTTAACTGCTGCCGCAGCCCGCTTTTACGCATGGGCGGCATCGCGATTGGCCTGATTGTCGGCTACATCGTGTCGTTCTGCCTGGGCATGGTGGACTTCAGCAGTATGCGCAATCTGCCGCTGGTCACCGTCCCGATCCCGTTCAAATACGGTTTTGAATTCAACTTTCACCACTTCCTGGTGGTCGGCACCATTTATCTGCTGAGCGTGCTGGAAGCCGTCGGGGATATCACCGCCACCGCGATGGTCTCGAACCGCCCTATCAAAGGCGAAGAGTACCAGTCGCGCCTGAGGGGCGGCGTGCTGGCCGATGGGCTGGTGTCGGTGATCGCCTCCGCCGTTGGCTCGTTGCCGCTCACCACCTTTGCCCAGAATAACGGCGTGATCCAGATGACCGGCGTGGCTTCCCGCTATGTGGGGCGGTTTATCGCCGTAATGTTAGTTGTCCTCGGTCTGTTCCCGAGCATCGGGCGCTTCTTTACTACCATCCCCGCACCGGTGCTCGGCGGTGCAATGACGCTAATGTTCTCGATGATCGCCATCGCCGGGATCCGCATCATCATCACCAACGGCCTGAAACGCCGGGAAACCCTGATTGTCGCCACCTCGTTAGGGCTGGGCCTGGGCGTTTCCTACGATCCGGCGATCTTCCAGGTGCTGCCAGCCTCGATCTACGTGCTGGTTGAAAACCCCATTTGCGCAGGCGGCCTGACCGCCATCCTGCTGAATTTGTTGATTCCGCTCGGGCAGAAGCAAGAAGAGCCGGTGCCCCATGCGGTTGAAGAACTGGACTAACCATTAAGGAGTCGATCATGTCAGGCGAACAGACGCTAAAAGCCGTGCGCGGGAGCTTTCTCGATATTACCCGCACCGTTGAGCATCCAGAGGAAATCGAGTCCGCGTTGCGTTTTGTGGAAGACGGGCTGCTGTTGATCCGCGACGGTAAAGTGGCGTGGTTTGGGCAATGGGAAGAGGGAAAATCGCAAGTTCCTTCCTCAATTCGCGTGCGCGATTACAGAGGCAAAATCGTGGTGCCGGGGTTTGTCGATACCCATATTCACTATCCGCAAAGTGAAATGGTCGGTGCCTATGGTGAGCAACTGCTGGAGTGGCTGAATAAACACACCTTCCCCACCGAACGCCGCTATCAGGATGCGGAATACGCCAGGGAAATGTCGACCTTTTTCCTCAAACAGCTATTACGCAACGGCACCACCACGGCGCTGGTATTCGGCACGGTGCACCCGGAATCGGTGGACGCGCTGTTCGAGGCCGCCAGCCAAATCAATATGCGGATGATCGCCGGGAAAGTGATGATGGACCGCAACGCCCCGGACTATCTGCTGGACGACGCCGAAAGCAGCTATCTGCAAAGCAAAGCGCTGATTGAGCGCTGGCATAAAAATGGCCGCCTGCTATATGCCATCACCCCGCGCTTCGCCCCGACCTCCACGCCGGAACAGCTGGCGATGGCGCAACGGCTGCGCGAGGAGTATCCCGACACCTGGCTGCATACCCATCTTTGCGAAAACAAGCAGGAAATCGCCTGGGTGAAAGAGCTGTTCCCGGAACACGACGGCTATCTGGATGTGTATCACCAGTACGGGCTAACCGGGAAACGCAGCGTGTTTGCCCACTGCGTACACCTGGAGGAAAAAGAGTGGGATTGCCTGAGCAAAACCGGGTCCAGCATCGCGTTTTGCCCGACCTCCAACCTCTATCTCGGCAGCGGCTTGTTCAATCTACAACAGGCGTGGCGCAAAAAAATCAAAGTAGGCATCGGCACCGATATCGGCGCGGGCACCACCTTCAACATGCTCCAGACGCTGAATGAAGCATATAAAGTGGTGCAGCTACAGGGCTACCGGCTTTCGGCCTACGAGGCATTTTATCTGTCGACGTTGGGCGGTGCACATTCGCTGGGGCTGGACCACTGCATCGGCAACTTTACGCCGGGTAAAGAGGCCGATTTTGTGGTGCTGGAACCCACCGCCACCCCGCTCCAGCAACTGCGCTACGACAACTCCGTTTCACTGGTGGACAAGCTGTTTGTGATGATTACGCTCGGCGACGATCGCTCAATTTACCGTACCTACGTCGATGGCCGTCTGGTTTATGAACGCACCTGATTATTACAATGTTAACTGAGGGCATTCTTATGTCTGGCGATACGCTACACACACCCAATACCGCGCAGCCGCGCAATGCACTGGACCATTATTTTAAAATCTCCGAGCGCGGCAGCACCACGCGCCAGGAGATACTGGCGGGTTTAACCACCTTTCTGGCGATGGTCTATTCGGTCATCGTGGTGCCGGGGATGTTAGGCAAAGCGGGCTTTCCGCCGGGCGCGGTGTTTGTCGCGACCTGTCTGGTGGCAGGCTTTGGCTCGCTGCTGATGGGGCTGTGGGCAAACCTGCCGATGGCGATTGGCTGCGCCATTTCGCTAACCGCGTTTACCGCATTCAGCCTGGTGCTCGGCCAGCAGATCAGTATCCCGGTGGCGCTTGGCGCGGTATTTCTGATGGGGGTGATTTTCACCGCCATTTCCGTGACCGGCGTGCGCACCTGGATCTTACGTAATCTGCCGATGGGCATTGCCCACGGCACCGGTATCGGGATCGGCCTGTTCCTGTTGCTGATCGCCGCCAACGGCGTCGGCATGGTGATCAAAAACCCGCTGGAAGGTTTACCGGTGGCACTGGGCTCCTTTACCTCTTTTCCGGTGATGATGAGCCTGTTGGGCCTGGCGATGATCTTCGGGCTGGAGAAATCACGCATTCCTGGCGGGATCCTATTGGTGATTATCGGCATCTCGATCATTGGGTTAATTTTCGACCCGGCGGTGAAGTATCACGGTCTGGTAGCGATGCCGAGCCTGAGCGGTGAAGACGGCAAGTCGCTGATTTTCAGCCTGGATATTATGGGCGCGCTGCAACCGCATGTGCTGCCCAGCGTGCTGGCGCTGGTGATGACCGCGGTGTTTGACGCCACCGGCACCATTCGCGCCGTGGCGGGCCAGGCCAATTTGCTGGATAAAGATAACCAGATTATTAACGGCGGTAAGGCGCTGACCAGCGACTCGGTGAGTTCGATTTTCTCCGGGTTAGTGGGCGCGGCACCGGCGGCGGTGTATATCGAATCGGCGGCGGGAACGGCGGCGGGCGGTAAAACCGGCCTGACGGCGGTGGTGGTCGGCGCGTTATTCTTGTTGATCCTGTTCTTGTCACCGCTGTCGTATCTGATACCGGGTTACGCCACCGCGCCTGCGCTGATGTACGTTGGCCTGTTGATGCTGAGCAACGTTTCAAAACTCAACTTCAACGATTTTATCGACGCCATGTCTGGCCTGGTGTGCGCGGTGTTTATCGTGCTGACCTGTAATATCGTTACCGGGATTATGCTGGGCTTCGTGACGCTGGTGGTTGGCCGGGTGTTTGCCCGTGAATGGGATCGCTTGAACATGGGTACGGTGGTGATTGCCGCCGTGTTAGTGATTTTCTATGCCGGGGGCTGGGCAATTTAACCTTCTGATAAAAACAAAAAACCCGCTTCGCGAAGCGGGTTTTTTATTGGCGGTAACTAAACGGCCAGCTGGCTTGCGGCGTTGCGCTCAAACATCGCCAGCATATCCCGCGCTGCCTGATGCCCGGCCGCCATCGCCGTGACCACCAAATCCGCGCCGTGCACCGCATCCCCCCCGGCAAACACGTTATCGCGGGTTGTTTGCGTTGCCAGCCGACGCGCACCGCCGGTGATGATGAGCCCATCGTCATCGCGCCGCACGCCGCTGCCCTGGAGCCATGGCATCGCGTGAGGCCGGAAGCCAAACGCCATAATCAGCACATCGGCGGGCAGTTCAAATTCAGAACCGGCTATCGGCTGAGGCCGCCGCCGCCCATCCGCGCCTGCTGCGCCCATCTCGGTGCGAATCAGCCCAATACCGCTCACCTGGCCGCGCGCGTTACGGGCAATGTACTGCGGCTGGACGTTGAATAAGAATTCCACGCCCTCTTCCCGGGCATTGGTCACCTCCTTGCGCGAGCCTGGCATACTGGCTTCATCCCGGCGATAGGCGCAGGTGACGCTGGCCGCCTCGCGCCGCGCCGAGGTACGCAGGCAGTCCATCGCGGTATCCCCACCGCCCAGCACCACCACCTGCTTACCTTTCAGTTCGGTCCACGGGTAGTCGGGTGAATCCTCCAGGCCCATCACCCGCCGGGTATTGGCGATTAAAAACGGCAGCGCCTGAATCACGCCAGGCGCATCTTCATGCTCCAGCCCGGCGGTCATTAATCCATACGTTCCCATCGCGAGGAAGACCGCGTCGTACTCTTCGGTTAACTGATGGAACGTCTTATCGCGGCCAATCTCGCAGTTAAGATGAAACTGAATGCCCATCTCGCTGAAAATTTCGCGCCGCTGGCTTAACAGCGATTTGTCTAACTTGAACGGCGGAATGCCGAAAGTCAGCAGCCCGCCGATTTCAGGATGGCGGTCGAACACGTCGACTTTTACGCCTTCGCGCGCCAGGAAATCGGCGCAGCCTAATCCAGCAGGCCCTGCGCCAATCACCGCGACCCGCTCGCGGCGCGGCAGTGCGGCGATAAAGGTGGGCCGCCAGCCCATTTTCAGCGCGCTGTCGGTAATATAACGTTCGAGGTTGCCGACGGTGACCGCGCCGCTGCGGTTTTTCAGGGTGCAGGCGCCTTCACACAGGCGATCCTGCGGGCAAACGCGACCACATATTTCCGGTAATGAGCTGGTCTGGTGGGAAAGCTGTGCCGCCTCTTTAATTCGCCCCTGTTGAACCAGGCGGATCAAATCAGGAATGGCGTTATGCACTGGGCAGGTCCAGTTACACCAGGCTTTCTGCGCGCAGTACAGGCAGCGCTCGCTTTCATAGCTGGCCTGCGCCGGATCCAGCCCGTGATAGATCTCATCAAAATGGGTTTTGCGCTCGGCGGCGTCGCGCTTTTCCGCGCCCTTGCGCGGCGGCTTACGCAAGATAATTTTGTTCGGCGGCTCCGGCATAAACCCCTGCGGGTTCGCCGCCTGCAACTGGCGGGCGCGCCGCAGTTTCCCAAGCCCGTTACCGTCCAAGACGCGTAACGCCTGGGTCGGGCAATGGGTCACACAAGCAGGCTGGGCACCCTCTACCGACTGGCATAAGTCGCATTTTTGGGCCAGCAGGCCCTTTTCATCAGGCGTAACGACAATATCAATCGCCCCAAACGGGCAGGCCACCAGGCAACTTTTACAGCCGATACAGCGTGTTGAATCCAGTTGGATCGCGTGGTTGTCATAGTGCAGCGCATCCACCGGGCAGCTTTTGACGCAGGGCGCATCCAGGCAATGCTTGCAGGTTACCGCGCTGCTGTGTTCGCCATTGAATATCACACGAATGCGCGGCAGGAAATCGCTGCGCTGCTGCGGCCAGCCGTCGTTATGCGCAACCACACAGGCAACCTCACAAGCGCGACAACCGATGCACTCCCTGGCATCGGCGACAATCAATCTGTTCATAGGCATCCTTTATGTTTCGGTTTGTGAAATTACGTTTCTGATAGCAATGCAAGAACCGGGCGATGTTGTGATTTCCCCGCAGGCAGAGAGGAATGTTGTGAATGCCGTCAAATTAATAGTGCCAGAACTGTGGCAAGCGGTTTTATAAGGCAGTGGTTGCGCTCTCAGAATGAGAGGCGGGAATGATGCATAAAGAACGATTTTATCCGCACGCGATCCTGAGATTACCGATCCACAATGAACCCCCTGGGTTATCAATCTGAGAATCTGCGTTTTTATCAAATGCAAACGCTTGCGTAGCGATCCCTCCTGAGGTCTGCGCAAAGCGGCAACTTTGTGAACTCCTCCGCGTTTTAATCACTTCCTTTCGCCTGAACGAAAAACTGGCACTTTCTGAGCATGGTGTCAGGGGTTGGCAACCGTAATCACATCACGGCAGATCCGGGTCGTCTCAGACCGTCGTCAGAGGAAGCCGTATTCACGCAGGCAGCGCCTGGTCTGCTCGCGGGTTTAACAAAAGGAAGGCATTCATGAGTACGCTTGATTCACGACCACAAACGCTCCCCCACGATAGCGCCGCGCCGACGGACGAAGTCGATCGCGTGTTGTCTCCGGCAAAATTGTGCATTCTCGGATTACAGCATGTGCTGGTGATGTATGCCGGTGCGGTGGCGGTGCCGCTAATGATTGGCGACCGGCTTGGGCTTGATAAGGAAACCATCGCGCTGCTAATCAGTTCCGATCTGTTCTGCTGCGGCGTGGTGACCTTGCTGCAATGTCTGGGCGTGGGCCGGTTTATGGGGATTCGGTTGCCGGTGATTATGTCTGTGACCTTCGCTGCCGTAACGCCGATGATCGCCATTGGCCTCAACCCGGATATCGGCCTGACGGGGATCTTCGGCGCGACGATCGCGGCGGGCTTGATCACCACCCTGCTGGCCCCGGTGATTGGCCGCCTGATCCCGCTGTTCCCGCCGCTGGTGACCGGTGTGGTGATCACCTCGATTGGGCTAAGCATTATTCAGGTGGGCATCGACTGGGCGGCGGGCGGCAGAGGCAACCCGCACTATGGCGATCCAGTTTATCTGTGCATCTCGTTTGCCGTGCTGCTGTTTATTCTGGTGGTGACCCGCTTTGCTAAAGGGTTTATGTCTAACGTCGCGGTGCTGCTGGGGATCGTGTTTGGCTTTGTGCTGTCGCTGATGGTGAATGAAGTGAATCTGACCGGCCTGCACGATGCCAAATGGTTTGCCATCGTCACCCCGATGGCGCTGGGCACGCCGGTATTCGATCCGGTGTCGATCCTCACCATGACTGCCGTGTTGATTATCGTCTTTATCGAATCGATGGGGATGTTTCTGGCGCTCGGGGAGATCGTCGGGCGTAAACTGACGTCGCAGGATATTGTGCGCGGCCTGCGGGTGGACGGCGTCGGCACGCTGTTTGGCGGATTGTTTAACAGCTTCCCGCATACTTCGTTTTCACAAAACGTCGGGCTGGTGAGCGTTACCCGCGTTTACAGCCGCTGGGTGTGCGTGGCGGCGGGGATCATTTTGATCCTCTTCGGCATGGTGCCAAAAATGGCGGTGCTGGTGGCGTCTATCCCGCAATTTGTGCTCGGCGGCGCGGGGCTGGTGATGTTTGGGATGGTGCTCGCCACGGGCATTCGCATTCTTGCCCGCATCAATTACACCACGAACCGTTATAACCTCTATATCGTGGCGATAAGCCTGGGCGTGGGGATGACGCCGATGCTGTCCCACAACTTTTTCTCACAGTTCCCCGCCGTCCTCCAGCCGCTACTGCACAGCGGGATCATGCTCGCGACCTTTAGCGCGGTGACGCTGAATCTGTTTTTCAACGGTTACCATCCACAAACCGGGCTGGCGGAAGAGCCGTCGTGCGTTAGCGGCAAGTCGGTGAGAACGGTGCGGATGTGGCTGCTGTTGCGCAAAGTGAAGAAAAATCAGGAATCAGGGGAGTGAGATAAAAAAAGCCCCGGTGTGAAAACCGGGGCTGATGATAAGTCAGAAAACTTATTTAACCGGACGCATCGCCGGGAACAGGATCACGTCGCGAATGGTGTGGCTGTTGGTGAACAGCATAACCATACGGTCGATACCAATGCCCAGGCCCGCGGTCGGCGGCAGGCCGTGTTCCAGTGCGGTCACATAGTCTTCGTCATAGAACATGGCTTCGTCATCACCCGCATCTTTGGCATTCACCTGATCCTGGAAACGCTGCGCCTGGTCTTCCGCGTCGTTCAGCTCGCTAAAGCCGTTGCCGATTTCACGGCCACCGATAAAGAATTCAAAGCGGTCGGTGATTTCCGGGTTCTCGTCATTACGACGCGCCAGCGGAGACACTTCTGCCGGGTATTCGGTGATGAAGGTCGGCTGGATCAGATGCGCTTCTGCTACTTCTTCGAAGATCTCGGTCACGATGCGGCCCAGACCCCAGCTCTTCTCAACCTTGATGCCGATGGATTCAGCAATCGCTTTGGCGGAGTCGAAGTTGTCCAGATCGGCCATATTGGTTTCCGGACGGTATTTCTTGATCGCTTCGCGCATGGTCAGTTTTTCGAACGGCTTGCCGAAGTCGAACACTTCATCGCCGTAAGGCACTTCGGTTTTGCCCAGCACGTCCTGCGCCAGGGTGCGGAACAGCGATTCGGTCAGCTCGATCAGATCTTTGTAATCCGCATACGCCATGTAGAGTTCCATCATGGTGAACTCTGGGTTATGACGCACCGAGATACCTTCGTTACGGAAGTTACGGTTGATTTCGAACACGCGCTCGAAGCCGCCAACCACCAGACGCTTCAGGTACAGTTCCGGCGCGATACGCAGGTACATGTCCAGATCCAGCGCGTTGTGATGGGTGATAAACGGACGGGCAGACGCGCCGCCAGGGATCACCTGCATCATCGGGGTTTCCACTTCCATAAAGCCGCGGCCCACCATGAACTGACGGATACCCGCCAGGATCTGGGAACGCACTTTGAAGGTGTTGCGGGATTCATCGTTAGAGATGAGATCCAGATAACGCTGGCGGTAGCGTGCTTCCTGATCCTGCAGGCCGTGGAATTTATCCGGCAGCGGGCGCAGGGCTTTGGTCAACAGACGCAGTTCGGTACAGTGAATCGACAGCTCGCCGGTTTTGGTTTTAAACAGCTTGCCGCGCGCCGCCAGGATATCGCCCAGATCCCACTTTTTAAACTGCTCGTTGTAAACGCCTTCCGGCAGATCGTCACGGGCAACGTACAGCTGAATGCGGCCGCCAACGTCCTGCAGGGTTACGAAAGAGGCTTTACCCATAATGCGGCGGGTCATCATACGACCGGCCACCGCCACTTCAACGTTCAGCGCTTCCAGCTCTTCGTTTTCTTTGGCATCAAATTCAGCGTGCAGTTGGTCAGAGGTGTGGTCGCGACGGAAATCGTTCGGGAACGCGACGCCCTGCTCACGCAGTTGCGCCAGCTTCTCGCGACGAGTCTGGAGTTCGTTATTAAGATCGACTACCGCATCTGCGTTCTGCGCGTGTTGTTCAGACATGTTGGTTCCTCATAACCCTGCTTTCAAACTTGCTTCGATGAATTTGTCCAGATCGCCATCCAGCACCGCCTGCGTGTTACGGGTCTCAACACCGGTACGCAAGTCTTTGATGCGGGAGTCATCCAGTACGTAAGAGCGGATCTGGCTGCCCCAGCCGATATCCGATTTGTTATCTTCCAGTGCCTGTTTCTCAGCGTTTTTCTTCTGCATTTCAAGCTCATACAGCTTCGCTTTCATCTGCTTCATAGCCTGATCTTTGTTCTTGTGCTGAGAACGGTCATTCTGGCACTGCGTCACCGTACCGGTCGGAACGTGGGTAATACGCACCGCGGATTCCGTACGGTTAACGTGCTGGCCGCCCGCGCCGGATGCGCGATAAACGTCGATGCGCAGATCCGCCGGGTTGATTTCGATATCGATATCGTCATCCACTTCCGGGTAGACAAACGCGGAACTGAACGAAGTATGGCGACGGCCGCCGGAGTCAAACGGGCTCTTGCGCACCAGGCGGTGAACGCCGGTTTCAGTGCGCAACCAGCCGAATGCATATTCGCCGGAAATCTTGATGGTGGCGGATTTAATACCGGCCACTTCGCCTTCGGATTCCTCGATAACTTCGGTTTTGAAGCCGCGCGCTTCAGCCCAGCGCAGGTACATTCGCAGCAGCATACTGGCCCAGTCCTGGGCTTCGGTGCCGCCGGAACCGGCCTGCAGGTCGAGATAGCAGTCGGCGCTGTCGTATTCGCCGGAGAACATACGGCGGAATTCCAGCTGCGCCAGTTTGGCATCAAGCTGCTCGAGCTCAACAACGGCTTCGTTGAAGGTTTCTTCATCATCGGCTTCTACCGCCAGTTCCAGCAGACCGGTGACATCTTCCAGGCCCTGGTTTAACTGGTCCAGCGTATCGACGATGGCTTCCAGAGACGAGCGCTCTTTACCCAGCGCCTGGGCGCGTTCGGGCTCGTTCCAGACGTCAGGCTGTTCAAGTTCAGCGTTTACTTCTTCGAGACGTTCTTTCTTTGCATCGTAGTCAAAGATACCCCCTAAGAACGTCGGTGCGCTCGGTGAGGTCCTGAATACGGTTTTTTACCGGGTTAATTTCAAACATGGTCAGTATGATCTTTAAGTGATGACGGTAGTCAGAATGCGGTCGTAAGGGCGAAAGTTTACCGGAAATTCGCCCTTTTTTATAGCGAAACTGGCGTTAAAGCGGCCAGAGATGGTCGATTATTAGCTGTAGGCTGCGATTGCCGCGAAACTCGTTGATATCCAGCTTATAAACGATTTCCACCTCGCGTACCCCCGCGTCGGGCCAGCGGGCAGTATCGACGTTAAACGCGATGCCGTCTAACAGCGGGCCACCCTGCGCGGGTTCCAGCATGACTTTGAGGTGCCGCTCGCCCACCAGCCGCTGCTGCAACAGGCGAAAACGCCCGTCAAACGCCGGTTCCGGGAACGCCTGGCCCCACGGGCCGGCATCGCGCAGCATCTCCGCGATGTCCAGCGTCATCTCCTGGGGCTGTAGCGGGCCGTCCGACCACACTTCCCCTTCCAGTAACGCCGGGTCGAGCCATTGTTCTACCAGTTCAGCGAAGCGCTGCTGAAAGGCCTCGATTTTTGAGGCTTCCAGCGACAGGCCCGCGGCCATGGCATGTCCGCCGAATTTGAGGATCAGCCCCGGATTCAGCGTATCGAGCCGCTCCAGCGCATCGCGCAGATGCAGCCCGGGAATCGAACGGCCTGAGCCTTTGAGCGTGCCGTCGCCCGCAGGCGCGAACGCGATCACCGGTCGATGGAAACGCTCTTTGATGCGCGACGCCAGAATCCCCACCACGCCCTGGTGCCATTCAGGATGATAAATCGCCAGCCCGATCGGCAGGTCGTCTGCGCTTTTCAGGCAGGCATCGCACAGCGCCAGCGCTTCCGCCTGCATACCCTGTTCGATCTCTTTACGGGTCTGGTTCAGGGCATCCAGTTCATTCGCCAGTACGCGCGCTTCGCCAGGGTTATCGCACAGCAGCAGCGCCACACCCACCGACATGTCATCCAGCCGCCCGGCGGCGTTTAAACGCGGGCCGAGGGCGAACCCCAGATCGCTTGCCGCCAGCTTTTGCGGGTCGCGGTTGGCGATTTCCAGCAGTGCGCGAATGCCTGGCCGACATTTCCCGGCGCGAATGCGGCTCAACCCCTGCCAGGTCAAAATACGGTTATTGGCGTCGAGCGGCACCACGTCCGCCACGGTGCCTAATGCCACTAAATCGAGATATTCCGCCAGATTGGGAATAGCGATGCCCTGCTCGTCAAACCAGCCCTTGTCGCGCAAGTGGCTGCGCAGCGCCAACATCAGGTAAAACGCCACACCGACGCCCGCCAGAGATTTCGACGGGAATTCACAGTCCGGCAGATTAGGATTGATGATGGCTTCGGCGGCCGGCAACGTGGCGCCGGGCAGGTGGTGATCGGTCACCAGCACCGGAATACCGTACTGATGCGCGTGCTCCACGCCCGCATGGGAGGAAATGCCGTTATCCACCGTCATGATAAGCTCAGCGCCCAGCGCTTTTGCCTGATCCACCACTTCCGGGCTTAAGCCGTAGCCGTCTTCAAAACGGTTCGGCACCAGATAACCGATCTCTTTCCCACCGAGACTGCGTAGCGCCAGCACGCTGAGCGCGGTGCTGGTTGCGCCATCGGCGTCAAAATCCCCCACTACCACAATGCGCTGCCCGGTTTTAAACGCCTGATACAGCATCTCGACGGCGGCATTGATACCGGTTAACTGCTGCCAGGGAAGCATGCCTTTTACGCTGCGCTCGAGATCTTCCGCGCCGCGCACGCCCCGGCTGACATAAAGCCGTTTTAACAGCGGCGAAAGCGTTGACGGCAGAACGGCGGTTTCATCTACCGTCCGCCGACGGAGTTGCGATTGTTGCGTCACCCGTTATTGCCCGCTGGTCTGTTTCTGATGTTCGTCGAGGAAGGCTTTCATCTCTTTCGGCCCCTGATAGCCCGGCACCACGTAGCCATTGCTCAATACAATCGCTGGCGTACCTGTGACGCCGAATTGCACGCCCAGCGCGTAGTGATCGGCGATGTCGATATCGCAACTGGTGGCGGGTACGGATTTGCCACTCATGGCATCATCAAAGGCTTTATTGCGGTCTTTGGCGCACCAGATAGATTTCATGTCTTTCTCCGCCTGGCTCTGAATGCCCTGACGCGGGAACGCCAGATAACGCACGGTGATGCCCAGCGCATTATAGTCTTTCATCTCTTCATGCAGCTTGTGGCAATAGCCGCAGGTGATATCGGTAAATACCGTGATCACGTGTTTTTCCTGCGGGGCTTTGTAGACAATCATCTCTTTTTCGAGCTGGACGAGTTTGCCCATCAACAGCTTGTTGGTCACATTGACCGGCGAGCTGCCGCTGACGTCATACAGCGGCCCCTGGATAATGTGTTTGCCGTCTTCGGTGACATACAGCACGCCGCTGCTGGTCAGCACGGTTTTCAGGCCCGGCACCGGAGAAGCCTGAATGTCTGCGCTTTGCACGCCCAGTTTCACTAGCGACTGTTTAATCACCGCATCGTCAGCGTGAACCATACCGGAAACCGTGGCTGCCAGAAGGGTGAGCAGCATAAAACCTTTTTTCATAACATGTCCTTTAGTCAGCAAGCACTTACGCACGCGGGTGATGCTGTTGATGAAGTTGGCGCAGGCGTTCAGTCGCCACGTGCGTATAAATTTGGGTCGTTGATAAATCGCTATGTCCTAACAGCATTTGCACCACGCGCAGATCCGCGCCGTGATTGAGCAAATGCGTAGCAAAGGCATGGCGTAAAACGTGAGGCGACAGTTTATCGCTATCAATACCTGCCAGTGTGGCGTAATGCTTAATGCGATGCCAGAAAGTCTGGCGCGTCATTTGTTGCGCGCGGTTACTGGGAAACAGCACATCGCTGGACTGGCCGTTGAGCAGCCACGGGCGACCGTGTTCAAGATACTGCTCCAGCCAGTGCACCGCTTCTTCGCCCAGCGGCACCAGGCGCTCTTTATCGCCTTTACCCACCACGCGCACCACACCCTGACGCAGGCTGATATCGCTCATCACCAGCCCCACCAGCTCAGACACGCGAAGCCCGGTAGCGTAAAGCACTTCGAGCATTGCCTTGTCGCGAAGTTCAATCGGGTTGCCTTCCAGCGCAGGGGCCTGCAACAGCCGGTCAACCTGGGCTTCGCTTAAATCCTTCGGCAAGCGCTGGGGGAGTTTCGGCGAGGCCAGTTGAGCGCTGGGATCGTCCGGACGCACTTTTTCCCGGTACAAATGTTGAAACAGCCGCCGGATGGCGCTGAGCAGGCGCGCGGAACTGGTCGCCTTGTAACCGCCTTCGACGCGCTCGGCGAGCAGCCCCTGCAAATCATCACGGCTGGCGGAGAGTAAATCCCGCTCATGGTGATGAAGCCACTGCACCAGCATCGTCAAGTCCCGACGATAGGCGCTAAGGGTGTTTTCCGACAGATTCCGCTCCAGCCAGAGCGCATCCAGAAACTGTTCGATGCGGGCAATATCCTGTTCCACACGAGCCTCTCGTTTATCATGCAGGGCTGCATTATGCATGATAGCGACCGCGATCTGGTACACTGAGCCACCCGCACAGCAAGAAATGAGATGTAATCGCGATGAAAATGGGTCTTTTTTATGGTTCCAGCACCTGTTACACCGAAATGGCGGCGGAAAAAATCCGTGACATTATCGGGCCGGAGCTGGTTACGTTACATAACCTGAAAGATGACGCCCCGGCGCTGATGGCGCAGTACGACGTGTTGATCCTCGGCATTCCGACCTGGGATTTCGGTGAAATTCAGGAAGACTGGGAAGCCGTCTGGGATCAACTGGATACGCTGGATCTCGACGGAAAAATCGTTGCGCTGTACGGCATGGGCGACCAGCTTGGCTACGGCGAATGGTTCCTCGACGCTTTAGGCATGCTGCACGATAAGCTGCTGCCAAAAGGCGTGAAGTTCGTGGGGTACTGGCCTACGGAAGGGTATGAATTTACCAGCCCGAAACCGGTGATAGCTGATGGTCAGCTGTTTGTCGGCCTCGCGCTGGATGAAACCAATCAATACGATTTAAGTGACGAGCGTATTGAGCAGTGGTGTGAACAAATACTCGGAGAAATGGCAGAACATTTCTCCTGAGTGATTATGAAGAGCGGCCGCTTTGCGGTTGCTGCAACAGCACCCGGCGCAAATCGCGCCATTCACTGGCATCCATACTGTCCGCCGCAAGCCACAAATGCTGGCTGCGCTGCGTCTCTGGATGCCGTAAACGCAGCAGCATACCGCTTTGCAGCATCCACGGCGCGCCGGTCAATTCCCATTCCACGCCCTGCCAGCGTAGCCGGTAATCCATCGTAAGCTTCATCTCGCCCTGCAGCGAATGAATACGCCGCTGGCTGCGCACGCAATCAAACACCACCAGCGACAGTAAAACCAACCAAACCGGCATATAACTTAACGGCCAGGGCAGCAGCAGGATGACCGCTGCGACAATGCCGTGCAGCATGAGAGAAAACCACTGTGCGCGCCACGAGACGCGCAGATCAGATTGCCACAGGACCACGATCCCGGTTCCGCGTCTGAATCAGTTGCACCATGCGCTGCAATTCACTGTCTGCAGGCTTACCGTGATTCATTAACCAGTTGAAAAGATCGGGATCGTCGCATTCGAGCAGGCGAATAAACACGCGTTTATCGTCATCGCTCAGAGCGTCGTACTCATGTTCAAAGAACGGCATGATAGAGATATCCAGCTCGCGCATCCCGCGACGGCATGCCCAGTGGATACGGGCTTTATTATTAATATCCATGATTGCTTTCCTGGGTAATCACTCTGGGAGATGCCTGCTAGTGTAACTCTTTTTCGGCACTTCATTTAATGGAATGTTGTCATTTACGCGTCATCTTCCAAAAAACCTTATTAAAAATGAAACTATTACGCGTTTTTTGCGTGAAATCTCGTAAAAGAAAAAGACGGCACGAATGGCAATGTCAAAGCGCTTGCAATGTCTTGTGGCTCTTTTACCATTAGTCTCATTCGACTCTGCATGATGAACCGGGGCACTTTTATGGCATTTAATCCGTTTCCACCGCGCCAGCCAACGGCTGCCGCTCGACTGCCTTTAACGCTTATCTCTCTTGAGGACTGGGCGCTGGCGACCATCACCGGCGCTGATAGCGAAAAGTATATGCAAGGCCAGGTCACGGCGGATCTTGCGCTGATGACGGAAAACCAACATCTGCTGGTGGCCCACTGCGACGCGAAAGGCAAAATGTGGAGCAACCTGCGCCTGTTTCGCCAGAACGAAGGCTTCGCCTGGATCCAGCGCCGCAGCGTACGCGACGCGCAACTCACTGCGCTGAAAAAGTATGCCGTGTTCTCGAAGGTCACTATTACGCCGGACGACAACGCGGTGCTGTTAGGCGTGGCGGGTTTCCAGGCGCGCGCCGCCCTGGCGAACCACTTTTCCGTTTTACCGGATGCGGATAACCCGGCGGTCCATGACGACGACACCACCCTGCTCTGGCTACCGTTGCCCGCAGAGCGTTTCCTGCTGATCACCACAGAGGAAAAAGCGCAGCAGCTTACCGAAAGCCTGCGCGGCGAGGCGCAGCTCAGTGCCAGCCAACAGTGGCTGGCGCTGGATATCGAAGCCGGTTATCCGATTATCGATGAAGCCAATAGCGCGCAATTTATTCCCCAGGCGACCAACCTTCAGGCCTTTGGCGGCATCAGCTTTAAAAAAGGCTGCTATACCGGCCAGGAGATGGTGGCACGTGCAAAATTCCGCGGTGCCAATAAACGCGCGCTCTGGACGCTGGTCGGTAACGCCAGCCGCACGCCAGCGCCAGCGGAAGATCTGGAATTGAAAATGGGCGACAACTGGCGACGTACCGGGACCGTACTGGCTGCCGTGAAGCTGGATGACGGCACCGTGCGCGTTCAAGTGGTGATGAATAACGACATGGAAAGCGCCAGCGTCTTCCGGGTGCGTGATGAACCCAGCCACACGCTGGCGATTGAGCCGTTGCCGTATTCGTTAGAAGAGGCGTGATGAAATGCCCTTCGCAGGCCGCGAGGGGTGTTTTTTAGTGCTGACCTTTTAGTGCTGACCGATGTACAGATAAATCGCCAGGAAGTGACACACACTGCCGCCCAGCACAAAGCCGTGCCAGATGGCGTGGTTATACGGAATGCGTTTACACACGTAGAAAATCACGCCAAGCGAATAGACAATCCCGCCTGCGGCTAACAGCGTGACTCCGCCAGGCGCGAGTTTTTCCGTTAGCTGATAAATCACAATCAGTGACAGCCAGCCCATCGCCAGGTAAGTCACCAGCGACAACACCTTAAAGCGGTGCGCGATGGTTAATTTAAACAATATGCCCAGCAGCGCTAGCCCCCAGATGACAATCATCAGGGTGCGAGCTAGCGGCGAATCGAGCCCCACAAGTAAAAATGGGGTATAGGTCCCGGCAATCAGAAGATAGATCGCGCAGTGGTCGAATTTTTTCAGCCAGATTTTCGCTCTGGCGTGGGGGATGGCGTGATACAGCGTTGAGGCAAGAAACAGCAAAATCATGCTGCCGCCGTACAGGCTGTAGCTGGTGATCGCCATGACGTTAGCATTGGCGTCCACCGCCTGGATCAGCAGCAGTACCAACCCAACGATCCCGAACACCAGCCCAATACCGTGGCTGATGCTATTGGCTATTTCCTCAGCCAGTGAATATCCCTTCTCAATTAATGGTTTGCTAACCATGAGGCGACTCCGGGGAAACTGAATATAAAAGCAGCTTCACTAGCCTAATTGAGAATGATTTCAGTGTACACATGTTCGCTAAAATATTTATTTTACCGATGGTGTACGGCTACCCGGCAAAGCCAAAACCTAAGCAGAAACCAATTCAAAAGCAATGACATATAGATGATTTACGCCGGGATAAATCTCGTTGATCACATTGCGCAGCACGTCAGGCGTCATATTCTCCTGGCGGGCATGTTCGTCGGTTAACGCGCTCAGCAAGGTCGGCGTGACGCTCAGGACCTTAATGGTGCAGAAGTAGCCGTCGTCTTCGTAGCGCCCTACCCGCAGAATTTGCCCCGGTTTGAAGTGCGCCTCGCTCTCGTCGCGGATTGTAATGGTTTTACGCCCAGCCAGAATGTCGCTCTCAAAACGCTCAAAGAAAGTAATATCATTCATAAGGTTCTCGTTGAAGTGAATCGCAGGACGCGGGGATATTACCTTTCCTGGGGTGGGTTCAACACCACAATTCCAGTATCCTTGAAACAGTGCATGAAAAAGGATCGCTCGCCGTGACGATATTCACCCATTCCGCCGTCGCCAGCCTGAATAACATCGAAATGATGGTCTATAACTACGTCGTCAAAAATCGCGACAAAGTGATGTATATGACGATCCGCGAGCTGGCCGAGGCGGTGGGCGTTTCTACGACCACGGTGTTGCGTTTTTGCCGCAAACTCAACTGCGACGGCTACTCGGAATTCCGGGTGCGCTTTAAGCTCTACCTTGAGCAAAACGAGCCCCAGCAGGCCAATTTTGGGGCCAGCGAGATCATCAGCTTTTTCCGCAGCGTGAATAACGACGAGTTCGAGCAGTTGCTGGATGAAGCCGTGGATATCATCCTGGCCTCAGAACGGATTATTTTTGTCGGTGCGGGAACCTCCGGCTCGCTGGCAAAATACGGCGCGCGCTTTTTCTCCAACGTCGGGAAATTCAGTAATCACATCGATGACCCCTATTTCCCCGTCACTAACGATATGGCGAAAAACGCGCTGGCAATAGTGCTGTCGGTTTCCGGTGAAACGGCGGAAATCCTGCGCTTCGCCAGCCAGTTCAGCCTGCACCATTGCAAAGTGTTGTCGATCACCAGCCACGACAATTCGTCGCTGGCAAAACTGGCCGATTTTAATCTCTCCTGGCATATCCCCCAGACCCGTATCGCAGGCGTTTACGACATCACCACCCAAATCCCGGTGGTCTATATTCTTGAGACTCTGGGGCGCAAAATCGCCAGCAAACTGGGCGGATAAAACACCCTGTTTTCTGGCGGTAACAAGTCACAACCCGTTGATTTTGTTATATCGTGACATTTGCTTTTCCTTTTGCCAGACTCGCCTTCAACTCCTGTCTCACTACGTTCTGGGATCTCTACGATGAAAAAACTCACTTTACCCAAAGACTTTTTATGGGGTGGCGCGGTTGCCGCGCACCAGGTTGAAGGCGGCTGGAATAAAGGCGGCAAAGGCCCCAGCATTTGTGACGTATTGACCGGCGGCGCGCACGGCGTTCCGCGTGAGATTACCCACAGCGTGGAAGCGGGAAAATACTATCCCAACCATGAAGCCGTGGATTTCCATGGCCGCTACAAAGAAGACATCAAACTGTTCGCAGAGATGGGTTTTAAATGCTTCCGCACCTCTATCGCCTGGACGCGTATTTTCCCGAACGGCGATGAACTGACGCCCAACGAAGAGGGATTACAGTTTTACGACAACATGTTCGACGAACTGCTGAAGCACAACATCGAGCCGGTGATCACCCTCTCCCACTTCGAAATGCCGCTGCATCTGGTGCAGCAATACGGCGGCTGGACTCACCGTAAAGTGGTGGATTTCTTTGTGCGCTTCGCTGAAGTGGTATTCGAGCGCTACAAGAACAAGGTCAAATACTGGATGACCTTCAATGAGATCAACAACCAGCGCAACTGGCGTGCGCCGTTATTCGGCTATTGCTGTTCCGGCGTGGTGTACACCGAGCATGACAATCCGGAAGAGACCATGTACCAGGTGCTGCATCACCAGTTCGTTGCCAGCGCGCTGGCGGTGAAAGCGGCGCGCGGCATCAACCCGGCGATGAAAGTCGGCTGTATGCTGGCGATGGTGCCGCTATACCCGTTCTCCTGTAAGCCGGAAGACGTGATGTTTGCCCAGGAATCGATGCGCGAACGCTATGTCTTTACCGACGTGCAGCTGCGCGGCGGCTACCCGTCCTATGTGCTAAATGAATGGGAGCGTCGCGGCTTCAACATCAACATGGAAGATGGCGATGAACAGGCGCTGCGCGAAGGCACCTGCGATTATCTGGGCTTCAGCTACTACATGACCAATGCCGTAAAAGCTGAAGGCGGTAGCGGCGATGCGCTGACCGGTTTCCAGGGCAGCGTCCCGAACCCGCATGTGAAGGCGTCGGACTGGGGCTGGCAGATTGACCCGATTGGCCTGCGTTACGCGCTGTGCGAGCTGTATGAGCGCTATCAGAAGCCACTGTTTATCGTTGAGAATGGCTTCGGCGCGTACGATAAAGTGGAAGAAGATGGCAGTATCAATGACGATTACCGTATCGACTACCTGCGCGCCCACGTTGAAGAGATGATCAAAGCGGTGACCTACGATGGCGTGGACCTGATGGGTTATACCCCGTGGGGCTGTATCGACTGCGTCTCCTTCACCACCGGCCAGTACAACAAGCGTTACGGCTTTATCTATGTGAATAAGCACGATGACGGCACCGGGGATATGTCCCGCTCCCGCAAGAAAAGCTTCAACTGGTACAAAGACGTCATCGCCAGCAACGGCGAAAAACTGTAATTCTCACAGGGGCCTGAGCGCCCCTTTTTACTGCCCAGGCATTAATACCATTGATGAAACCTATCCCAATGATAGGCCCGGCTTGTGAAATTTATTGATACCCATCAAGGGGTAGAATTCCCACACTGACACTATGCCCTTTCAGGAACCAGATAGTTTGCGGTCTCTGAGACCTCATTCACCTTGAAGGGATAATAAGATGAAAAACCTCACTAAACTGGCGCTGGGTGTTGTGGGCGTCGGTCTTGTAGGCTACCTCGGGCTCGTGGCGTATGTGTATCACCACGACAGCGAGCATAACAGCCGCGCGTTGACTCAAACCTCTGCTTCACCGCAAAACAATAAAGTGCTGGCGATCATGCGTGACAAAGGGTGTGACTATTGCCATACCGTGTCCAGCGATCTGCCATTCTATTCCTCACTGCCGATCGCGAAGCAGCTGATGAACTACGATATGCATCTTGGCTACCAATCGTTCAACCTCACCCCGCTGCGTCAGAGCCTGATTGACGACACGCCCGCGCTGCAAAGCGATTTGACCAAAATCGAATGGGTGATGGCGCACCAGACCATGCCGCCGACGCGCTACACCGCCCTGCACTGGGACGGCAAAATGAGCGACGATGAACGCGGCGTAGTGCTCGACTGGATCAAAGCCCAGCGTCTGAAGTATTACGCTGCCGACGATATGGCGGAGCAGCACCGCAACGAGCCGGTCCAGCCGATCCCGCAAACCGTCCCATACGATGCGCGTAAAGCCGCGCTGGGCTTCCGGCTGTACCACGATCCGCGCATTTCCGATGACAACTCCATCTCCTGCGCAAGCTGCCATCAGTTGGGCGCGGGCGGCGTGGATGGACGGAAAACCTCAACCGGCGTGCGCGGTGAAATCGGGCCGATAAACGCGCCAACGGTGTTTAACTCGGTATTTAACGTGGTGCAATTCTGGGATGGCCGTGCGCCGGATCTCAAAGCCCAGGCAGGTGGCCCGCCGCTTAATCCGATTGAAATGGCGTCCAAATCCTGGGATGACATCACCGCCAAACTGAATCAGGATGCGATCCTCAAGCGCGACTTTACCGCCGTCTATCCGGAAGGATTAAGCGGCGACACCATTACCGACGCCATTGCCGAGTTTGAAAAAACACTGATTACGCCAAATTCGCCGTTCGACAACTACCTGCGCGGCGATGAAAACGCGTTAACCGCCCAGCAGAAACAGGGCTGGAAGCTGTTCAAAGACAACAAGTGCGCCACCTGCCATACCGGCGTGATCCTCGGTGGCAGAACCTTTGAGCCGCTGGGCCTGAAGAAAGAGTTTACGTTTGGCGACGTACTGCCGGCGGATATTGGGCGTATGAACGTCACCCATGACGAACGCGACCGCCTGCGCCAGAAAGTGCCAACGCTGCGTAACATCGCGCTCACCGCGCCGTATTTCCACCGTGGCGACGTGGCGACCCTGGATGAAGCGGTAAAACTGATGCTGCGTTACCAGGTGGGCACTGAGCTACCGCAGCCCGACGTGGATGATATTGTGGCGTTTCTGCAAAGCCTGAACGGCGTGTATAAACCCGCGCCGCTGGAATAAATCTTAAAGCCGCCCGCCAGGGCGGCTACTTGCCACCCGCCAGATCGATAAAGCTGCCGGTCACGTACGACGCGTTATCACTCACCAGCCAGGCGATGGCCTGCGCCACTTCTTCCGGCTGCCCGCCGCGCCGCATCGGGATGGCAGGCGCAACGCGATCTACTCGCCCCGGCTCGCCGCCCGACGCGTGCATATCGGTATAGATAAAACCAGGCCGTACGCCGTTAACGCGAATGCCCTGCGCCGCCACTTCCAGCGACAGCCCGGTGGTCAGCGTATCTACCGCGCCTTTGGACGCCGCATAGTCCACGTATTCCCCCGGCGATCCCAGCCGCGCCGCCACCGAAGAGACATTAACAATCGCCCCGCCGCTGCCGCCGTGTTCGGTAGACATGCGTTTCACCGCCTCCCGACAGCATAAGAAATAGCCGGTGACGTTGGTGGACAGCACGCGATTAATTCGTTCAGCGGTGAGGTTTTCTACCCGGCACTGGGTAGAAAGAATGCCCGCGTTGTTGACCAGTACGTTAACCGGCCCCCAGGCCTCGTCGATGGCGGTAAACATCGTTACCACCTGCTGCTCGTTAGAGACATCCGCCTGCCAGGCCAGCGCTTCGCCGCCCGCCTGGATAATCTCCTCTACCGTCGCCTGTGCGGCCTGCTGGTCGCGATGATAGTTCACCACCACACGCATTCCCTGCTGCGCCAACAGCAGTGCGGTGGCTTTGCCAATTCCCCGGCTGCCGCCGGTCACCAGTGCAATAGTCATAGCCTTCCCCAAAAAAATAAGGGCACCGAAGTGCCCTTACAGGATAGAACAACGCGCTGCGTTACTGATATTCGCTCATCGGTACGCAGGAGCAGAACAGGTTGCGGTCGCCATACACATCGTCCAGACGTTTCACCGTCGGCCAGTATTTATTGGCGTGGCCCGCCGGGAACACCGCCAGCTCACGGCTGTACGGATGCGCCCACTCTTCGGCCAGTTCGTTCTGGGTATGCGGCGCGTTAACCAGCGGGTTATCCTCCAGCGGCCACTCGCCTTTCGCCACGCGGTCGATTTCTTCGCGGATGGTCAGCATCGCATCGATAAAGCGGTCCAGCTCCAGTTTGCTTTCCGATTCGGTCGGCTCAACCATCAGCGTCCCGGCAACCGGGAAGGACATGGTCGGCGCGTGGAATCCGTAGTCGATCAGGCGCTTGGCGATGTCCAGCTCGCTGATGCCGGTCTGCTCTTTCAGCGGACGAATATCGAGAATGCACTCGTGCGCCACGCGGCCATCGCGCCCGGTATACAGCACCGGGAACGCGCTTTTCAGACGGGTCGCAATGTAGTTTGCGTTAAGGATCGCCGTCTGGCTGGCGCGTTTAAGCCCCTGTGCGCCCATCATACGGATGTACATCCAGCTGATCGGCAGAATCGACGCGCTGCCGAACGGTGCGGCGGAAACCGCGCCCTGGCGGGTCAGCATGCCGTCAATCTGCACCACGCTGTGGCCTGGCACAAACGGCGCAAGATGCGCTTTCACGCCAATCGGCCCCATGCCCGGGCCGCCGCCGCCGTGCGGAATGCAGAAGGTTTTGTGCAGGTTGAGGTGCGACACATCCGCGCCGATATAGCCTGGCGTGGTGATGCCGACCTGGGCATTCATGTTTGCGCCGTCGAGATAAACCTGGCCGCCAAACTGATGCACCACGTTGCACACTTCACGAATAGTCTCTTCATACACGCCGTGCGTTGATGGATAGGTCACCATGATGCACGACAGCTGGTCGCCCGCCTGCCCGGCTTTGTCGCGCAGATCGGTCAGGTCGATGTTGCCCTGCTTATCGCACGCTACCACCACCACCTGCATCCCCGCCATCTGTGCGGAGGCCGGGTTGGTGCCGTGAGCGGAAGCCGGGATCAGGCAGATATCACGATGGCCTTCGTTGCGGCTCTCGTGATAGTGACGGATCGCCAGCAGACCAGCGTATTCGCCCTGCGCGCCGGAGTTCGGCTGCATGCACAGCGCGTCATAACCGGTGAGCTTCACCAGCCACTCGGAGAGCTGCGCGATCATCTGGTGATAGCCTTCGGCCTGATCCACCGGGCAGAATGGGTGCAATTCAGCAAATTCCGGCCAGGTGATGGGGATCATTTCCGCCGCCGCGTTGAGCTTCATGGTGCAGGAGCCCAGCGGGATCATCGCCTGGTTGAGCGCCAGATCTTTACGCTCCAGGGAATGCATGTAGCGCATCATCTCGGTTTCGCTGTGATAGCGGTTGAACACCGGGTGAGATAGGATCGCGTCCTGGCGCAGCATGGCGTCCGGAATTGAGCGGCTGTCGTGCGCCACGTCTTTATCCAGTTCGCTGATATCCAGCCCGTGGTTGTCGCCCAGCAGTACATTAAACAGGTTCAGCAGATCCTGACGGGTGGTGGTTTCATCCAGGGTAATGCCTACCGCGTTCAGCACGTCGCTGCGCAGGTTGATTTCTTTGGCCTGGGCGCGGCTCAGCACGGCGGCTTTATCGGCGATTTCTACGCAAAGCGTGTCGAACCAGCTACTGTGGCGCAGTTTGAGGCCTTTATGTTGCAGGCCCGCTGCCAGGATATCGGTCATACGGTGGATGCGATCGGCAATGCGCTTCAGGCCTTTCGGGCCGTGGTACACCGCATACAGGCTGGCGATATTCGCTAAAAGCACCTGAGACGTACAGATGTTGGAGTTGGCTTTCTCGCGGCGGATATGCTGCTCGCGGGTTTGCATCGCCATACGCAGCGCGGTGTTGCCCGCCGCGTCTTTGGAAACGCCGATAATACGGCCAGGCATAGAGCGTTTATGCTCGTCGCGTGCGCCGAAGAAGGCCGCGTGTGGGCCGCCGTAGCCCATCGGTACGCCGAAGCGCTGGGCGGAGCCGAACACGATATCCGCGCCCTGGTGGCCCGGCGCGGTCAACAGCACCAGTGCCATAAAATCTGCGGCGACGCTAACCACCACTTTGCGTGATTTCAGTTCTGCGATTAGCGCAGAGTAATCATGCACTTCGCCGGTGGTACCTACCTGCTGCAACAGCACGCCGAACACGTCCTGATGGTCGAGCACCTTTTGCGGTTCATCGACAATCACGTCAAAGCCGAAGGTTTCGGCACGGGTACGCACCACGTCCAGCGTTTGCGGGTGTACGTCAGCCGCCACGAAGAAGCGGTTCGCATTCTTCAGTTTGCTGACGCGTTTGGCCATCGCCATCGCTTCCGCCGCTGCCGTGGCTTCATCCAGCAGGGAGGCCGAGGCGATATCCATACCGGTCAGGTCAATCGTCACCTGCTGGAAGTTCAGCAGCGCTTCAAGACGCCCCTGCGAGACTTCCGGCTGATACGGCGTATAGGCGGTGTACCAGCCTGGGTTTTCCAGCATATTGCGCAGGATCACCGGCGGTGTGTGCACGGCGGCATAGCCCATACCGATAAAGGTTTTAAAACGTTTGTTGCGGGCGGCGATGGCTTTCAGTTCAGCCAGCGCTGCAAATTCGGTAGCCGCTTCGCCAATCGCGGGCGGCGTCGCCAGCTGAATGTCCGCAGGGACAATTTGCGCCGTCAGGGCATCAAGGGAGTCCGCGCCAACGGTGTTGAGCATGGTGTGCAACTGCTCGCTATCCGGGCCGATATGACGGTCAATAAACGCGTCGCGGTTTTCCAACTGGTCGAGGGTCTGGGTCATGAGCGAGGGTTCCTGAAACGTGCAGTGAATCGATTGGTAACGGGTGATACTCGAAAAATTGTTCATGTTGCAGAAGCCAGCGCCCCTGCAACATGAAGGATGACGCGTATTTATTCGTCTTCTAACAGCGCTTCGTAACCTGCGGCATCTAACAGCGCTTCCAGCTCAGATTCGTCGCTGGCTTTGATACGGAAAATCCAGCCTGCGCCATACGGCTCGCTGTTCACCTGCTCCGGTGAATCGCTCAGGGCGTCATTTACCGCAACGATTTCACCGCTGATTGGCGCATAAATGTCGGATGCCGCTTTCACGGATTCCGCCACCGCGCAGTCATCGCCCGCGCTGACGGTTGCGCCAACGTCCGGCAGATCGACAAATACCATGTCGCCCAGCAGTTCCTGCGCATGTTCGGTAATCCCAACGGTGTAAGACCCGTCCGCTTCTTTGCGCAGCCACTCATGCTCTTTGCTGTATTTCAGTTCACCTGGCACATTGCTCATTTCTTTTTCTCCGAATAACGAAACAGTTACTGAACGACCGGCTTACCGGCGCGAACAAAAATCGGTTTGGTGACCATAACCGGCATTTCGCGGTTACGGATCTGCACGATGGCGGTGTCGCCGATCCCGGCGGGAACGCGTGCCAGCGCAATGCTGTAGCCCAGGGTCGGTGAGAACGATCCGCTGGTGATCTTGCCTTCCTGCACGTTGCCCTGCGCATCGGTGAAACGCACCGGCAGGTCATTACGCAGTACGCCTTTCTCTTTCATGATCAGGCCAACCAGTTGGTCGGTGCCTTTTTCGCGCTGGGATTCCAGCGCTTCACGGCCGATAAAATCACGATCTTCCGGCTGCCAGGCAAGGGTCCAGCCCATATTGGCTTCCAGCGGTGAAACGCCTTCGTCCATCTCCTGACCGTACAGATTCATACCCGCTTCCAGGCGCAGCGTATCGCGCGCGCCAAGCCCGCACGGCTTCACGCCTGCCTCAACTAACTGGCTCCAAAAAGAGACCGCTTTTTCTACCGGCATCGCGATTTCATAACCCGCTTCGCCGGTGTAGCCGGTGGTGGCGATAAACACATCACCGGACTGCACGCCAAAGAACGGCTTCATGCCGTCCACGGCCTGGCGTTGTTCATCAGTAAGCAGGGTAGCGGCTTTCTGTTTCGCCTGCGGGCCCTGAACGGCAATCAGCGCCAGGTCATCGCGAACGGTGATGTCGATGGCATACGGTTCGGCGTGCTGGGTGATCCAGGCGAGGTCTTTTTCACGGGTGGCAGAGTTAACAACGAGGCGGAAATAATCTTCAGTGAGGAAATAAACAATCAGGTCGTCAATCACGCCACCGGAGGCATTGAGCATTCCGCTGTACAGCGCTTTACCCGGCTGGGTGAGCTTCGCCACGTCGTTTGCCAGCAGATAGCGCAGAAACTCGCGGGTGCGATCGCCATGCAGGTCGACGATGGTCATATGGGATACATCGAACATTCCGGCATCGTTGCGCACCGCGTGGTGTTCATCGATCTGCGAGCCGTAGTGCAGCGGCATCATCCAGCCATGGAAATCCACCATGCGCGCGCCGCAGAGCGTATGTTGTTCGAACAAAGGAGTCTGTTGAGCCATCTTTTCCTCTTTCAGTCAGCAGAGGCCTGTTGCCTCTTTACTACTGGACGAAACCCGGCGTCGGCATCATTCCCGCCACCGACGCAAACGTTACCTTTGGCCTGACGTTACCATCTAACGCGGGGACAAACCACACGCGAAAATGGGTCATTACATTAGCTTATGACCAAAATGGGAAAAGAAGGCTACAGTGGAATTCACTGGAAAAATGCGAATACAGACACATAAACGCAACATAAAGGGGAGTGATTTTTTACGAGGAAGCATTTACGTCGGAAATTCGGACGAAATCGCTAAAAGCCAAAAATCGCCACATTAATAAAACTAATTCGAAAAATCCGGTCAAATTAGAATAATTCAAATGAGGAGAAGCTTCCCTTTTCAGTGCCTGAAAAGGGAAGTGTGATCGAGTTAACGTAACCAGTCAGGCAGGTCGTTGAGGCCCATCGCCTCACGAATAAGCTGCGGTTTGACGCCCGGCAATTTATCCGCCAGCTTCAGCCCCACATCGCGCAGCAGTTTTTTGGCCGGATGGCTCCCGGCAAACAGTTCGCGAAACCCCTGCATACTCGCCAGCATTACCGCCGCGCTGTGCTTGCGGCTGCGTTCGTAGCGGCGCAGGTAGAGGTGCTGCCCGATATCTTTGCCCTGCTTGTGCAGACGGCGGATCTCGGCAATCAGTTCTGCCGCATCCATAAAGCCGAGGTTGACGCCCTGTCCGGCGAGCGGATGAATGGTGTGTGCCGCGTCGCCCACCAGCGCCAGACGATGGGCGGCGAACTGGCGGGCATAGCGCCCGGTCAACGGATAGATTTGACGCTCGCTTTCCACTGAACACAGGCCGAGCCGGTTATCAAAGGCGATGCACAGTTCCTGGTTAAAGGTCTCAACATCGCACTGCTGTAACCGCTCCGCCTCTTTTGGCGACAGTGACCAGACGATGGAGCACAGGTTCGGATCGGGTAAGGGCAGGAATGCCAGAATGCCTTCACCATGAAAAATCTGCCGCGCCACCGCGCCGTGCGGCTCTGCGGTGCGGATCGTCGCTACCAGCGCGTGATGCCCGTAATCCCAGAACGTCAGCGGAATATCCGCGCGGTTGCGTAGCCAGGAGTTCGCGCCATCCGCACCCACCACCAGCCGCGCCGTCAGCATGGTGCCGTCCTGCAACGTCAGAAAGGCTTCATTTTCACCGAATGCCACCTGTTGTAGCTGCGACGGGGCAATTAGCGTGGTGTCTGCGTTACGGGAGGCTTTCTCCCACAGCGCCTGATGGACCACGCTGTTTTCGATGATATGGCCGAGGTGGCTGTAGCCCATGCTTTTGTCGTCGAACGCGATGCGCCCGAAGCTGTCTTTGTCCCACACTTCCATGCCGTGATAACGGCTGACGCGCTGTTCCAGAATGGCTTGCCAGACGCCGAGCTTTTCCAGCAGTTTTTCGCTGGCCGCGTTAATGGCGGATACCCGCAGCGCAAAAGGCGCATCCGCCGCCAGCGGTTGCGGTTGCTGCTGCTCAAGCACCGCGACGCGCAGGCCGCTGCCCTGCAATCCGCACGCCAGTGCCAGCCCGACCATTCCGCCGCCTACAATCGCCACATCTACGCTTTGCACATTTTTCTCCTTAGCGCGCAACCCAACCCAGGGTCCGCCTGGCCAGCGCATCGCGCGCTGGCGTGAATATCTCAACGCCCATCAGCCCTAAATTTCGCCCCACCACCAGCGGCGACCAGTGATTGGCAAACAGATGCACCAGCCCGTCGGTTACGCCTACGGTGGCTTCGCGATCCGGCTCGCGCTGGCGCTGCCAGCCGTTGAGTACCGCGAAGGCGCCCACATCCTGCCCCGCTTGCCAGGCCGCCGCCACGTTTTCCGCCAGAGTGATCACATCGCGCATACCGAGGTTAAACCCCTGCCCGGCAATGGGATGCAGCGTTTGGGAGGCATTGCCCACCAGCGCGACGCGATGGGATACCGACGATTCGGCACGGCTTAGCACCAGCGGATAGGCGCTTCTGGCCCCTGCATGGGTGATGCGGCCCAACCGCCAGCCGAACGCTTTCTGCAATTCATCGCAGAACCGCGCATCGCTCCAGTCCAGCACCTGCTGGTTTTCCAGCGAATGGCACCACACCAGCGAACAGCGCCCCTGGGTCATCGGCAATACTGCCAGCGGCCCATTTTCAGTAAAGCGCTCGAACGCGCGGCCACGGTGCGGCTGCGCGGTGGTAACGTTAGCGATGACCGCCAACTGTTGATAAGGAATATTTTGCCAGCGGATGCCGCACTGCTCGCCGATAGCGGAACGCGAACCGTCTGCCGCTACCAACAGCGCGCCGCGAATCTGCTGGCCGTTGGACAGGGTGACATCGACGTGCTGTTCGTCGCGCACGACTTTTGTCACTCTGGCCGGACAGTGCAGCGTCACGCCACGGGCGCGTTTGAGTAAGGTAAACAGCCGTTGGCCGATTTCATGCAGCTCAACCACTTGCCCCAGCGCATCAATCTGATAATCGCGCGCGTCGATGGTGACGAACCCGGCGTGGCCTCTGTCGCTGACATGCACCGTTTCAATGGCAGTGGCGCAGTCGACCAGATTTTGCCATATGCCGATGCGCGCCAGATGCGCTACGGTGCCCTGGGCCAGCGCGATTGCGCGCGCATCAAACCCAGGATGTGCGGTACTGGAAGGCGGCGTCGCCTCAACCAGATGCACCGCCAGCTTGCCCTGGGTTAAGTGGGAAATCGCCAGCGCCAGGGTCGCGCCTGCCATTCCTCCGCCGACGATGATGATACTCATGGCTGTTTCGCCGCAGCCATTAGCGCTTCGATATCGTCGGGGCGCTTCACGACGCTTGCCGTCAGGTTTTCATTACCGGTGGCGGTGATCAGGATATCGTCCTCAACCCGGATACCGATGCCGCGGTATTGCGGCGGTACGTCGGCGTCCGGCGCGATATACAGGCCCGGCTCCACGGTAATCACCATGCCCGGCTCCAGAGTCCGGGAGCGATCCGGGCCATAAACTCCGACGTCATGCACATCCAGCCCCAGCCAGTGGCTTAAGCCGTGCATAAAGTAAGGCCGGTGGGCGTTTTCGCTAATCAGTTGCTCGACATCGCCCTTCAAAATGCCCAGCTTCACCAGGCCGGTGACCATAATGCGCACCACTTGCTGGGTGACCTCCAGCATTGAGGTGCCAGGACGATACAGCTCAAGCGCCGCGTCCAGCGACGCCAGCACGATGTCATAGATGTCGCGCTGAGCCGGGGTAAATTTGCCGTTGACCGGGAAGGTACGGGTGATATCGCCCGCGTAGCCCTGGTATTCGCAGCCCGCGTCGATCAGCACCAGTTCGCCATCCTGCAACTGCGATTCGTTTTCGGTGTAATGCAGAATGCAGCCATTTTCGCCGCCACCGACAATGGTGTTGTAAGAGGGAAAACGCGCGCCGTGGCGGTTGAATTCATGGAGGATTTCGCCTTCGAGCTGATACTCGAACATTCCTGGGCGGCATTTCTCCATAGCCCGGGTGTGCGCCAGCGCGGTGATTTCTCCGGCGCGGCGCAGCACGGCGATCTCTTCTTCGGATTTAAACAGGCGCATTTCATGTACCCACGGACGCCAGTCGGTAAGCGTGGCGGGCGCGGTGAGATTCTGGCGCGAGCCGCGACGCAGTTTATCCAGCGCGTGGAACACCGCCGTATCGGCAAAATCATACTGGCCCTGGGCGTGGTACACCACGTCGAGCCCGTTCAACAACTGGAACAGTTGCTCGTTGAGCTCATCCCAGGCTAACGCGCGGTCTACGGCCAGTTTTTCCGGCGCGGCGTCTTGCCCCAGACGGCGGCCAAACCAGATTTCCGCCGTTTTATCGCGTACCCGGTTAAACAGTACGCTGTGGTTATGGGTATCGTCGCTTTTGATCAGCACCAGCAAGGCTTCGGGTTCGTTAAATCCGGTGAAGTACCAGAAATCGCTGTTCTGGCGGAATGGGTATTCGCTGTCGGCGCTGCGGTTCACTTCCGGCGCGGCGAAAATCAACGCGGCGCTGCCTGGCGCCATTTTTGCCAGTAATTGCTGGCGACGACGAAGGAATTCCTGTTGGGTCATGGCGCCTCCTACGCGGTGACGAAAATTAATGGAGTGTCGGTTTACGCACTTCCGGCGCGGTCGGCTGCTGCTGGCGACTAAAGGTGTCGTGGCAAAGCAGCGCGGCAACGCGGACGTACTCGACTATCTCCTCCAGAGACATTTCTAATTCTTCCTGATCTTCTTCTTCATCGTAACCCAACTGGGCGATATTGCGCAGATCGTCAATCGCTTCGCCGGTTTCGCCGGTAACTTTATCCAGCTTAGTCTGGGTAACGCCGAGGCCCAGCAGGAAGTGGTTAACCCAGCCCGCCAGCGCATCGGCGCGGTCAAATACCGTGACGTCATCGCCATCCGGCAGGTAGAGCTGGAACAGAAAACCGTCGTCTTCCAGCGAATCGCTGGTGGCGGAGTGCATCTGGCGCAGCGCCTGCGCCAGGTTCTGACCAAAGGCCAGACCTTCGTTGGTCAGGTCGTGCAACAGCGGCTGCCAGCTACTGTCATGGTTGCCGCCGCACAGCATCCCACTGATGAGGCCATGCATTTCGGCGGGCGTCAGTCCCACACCCTGTTGGGTGAGTAACTGGTTAACGTCATCGTAACCAGGTAAAGCGTTCTGTATAGACATGCGCATTCATCGTCGTTGGGAGGAAAAGTTCGTGTTATGCTACCACTTTGGGCCCTGGGGATACCAGAAAAGGGCTTGTATCTTCATATAAGGGTAGCTATAGTGTCGCCCCTTCGCAGCCCCGGCTGCGGTAGCAGGCGAGTCAACAGCAGGAAGGTGGAATGTCTGCACAACCAGTCGATATCCAAATTTTTGGGCGTTCACTGCGGGTGAATTGTCCGCCTGAACAAAAAGATGCGTTGAATCAGGCTGCAGAAGAGCTGAATCAACGGTTGCAAGATTTAAAAGTTCGCACTAGAGTCACAAATACCGAGCAGTTAGTCTTCATCGCAGCACTCAACATTTGCTATGAACTAACGCAGGAAAAGGCCAAGACTCGCGACTACGCTGAAAGCATGGAACAGCGTATCAGAATGCTCCAGCAGACCATTGAACAGGCATTACTTGAGCAAGGTCGCATAAGTGAGAGAACAGGGCCGAAGTTTGAATAACACTTCAGGGTCTACTATGGTAGAGTGACCGTGAAGAAAAAATTTCTCTGAGATGTTCGCAAGCGGGCCAGTCCCCTGAGCCGATATTTCATACCAACAGAATGTGGCGCTCCACGGTCGGTGAGCATGCTCGGTTCGTCCGAGAAGCCTTAAGACCATGACGACACATTCACCTTGAACCAAGGGTTCAAGGGTTACAGCCTGCGGCGGCATCTCGGAGATTCCCTTCCCTACCTAATCAGCCACGCCAACAGCGACACCTTCACACTGAAGGATACTGTTTCATGATCCAACAGCCTTTACCCATTTCAACGCGCCAGCAAATCCGCCAGCAGATCAGATTACGCCGAAAATCCCTTACCCAGCAGCAACAGTTGCACGCCGCCCAGCAGGGTGCCGCACGTATGATGGCGTTTGCGCCGGTTGTTGAGGCGCACACCGTGGCGTTGTTTCTCTCTTTCGATGGCGAACTGGATACCCGGCCATTAATCGAAGGGCTATGGCGCGCAGGTAAAAAAGTCTATCTGCCGGTACTGCATCCGTTTAGTCCGGGGAATCTGCTGTTTCTGCGCTACTTTCCTGACAGCGATCTGGTGCTCAATCAGTTTAAAATTCATGAGCCAGTGCTGGATGTGCGCCACGTTTTACCGCTCCACCAACTCGATGTACTGGTTACCCCGCTGGTAGCGTTTGATTCCGCTGGTCAGCGCCTCGGCATGGGCGGCGGCTTTTATGACCGCACGCTGCAAAACTGGCGTCAACACGGCCTTTTCCCGGTTGGCTATGCCCATGATTGCCAGCATGTAGAATCCCTGCCGGTTGAAGAGTGGGATATCCCACTGCCCGCCGTGATCACGCCGACCGCTACCTTGGAATGGCAATAAAAAAACCCACCGAAGTGGGCTTTTTCAATTCAGAAAAATCAGTAAAGCAGACGCGCGCGGATGGTGCCCGGGATCGCTTTCATCGCCTGTAGTGCATTAAACGCAACATCTTCCTCCGCATCGATATCAATCACCACATAACCCATTTGCGACGTGGTTTGCAAATACTGGGCCGCGATGTTCACGCCCTGCTCAGCGAAGATCTGGTTGATAGCGGTCAGAATACCCGGACGGTTTTCGTGAATGTGCAGCAGACGGCTGACGCGCCCTTCGTGCAGCGGCAGCGACACTTCCGGGAAGTTCACGGCTGACAGGGTCGAGCCGTTATCAGAGTACTTCGCCAGTTTACCTGCCACTTCCAGGCCGATGTTTTCCTGCGCTTCCTGGGTGGAGCCGCCCACGTGCGGCGTCAGGATCACGTTATCGAATTCGCACAGCGGTGAGTTAAACGGATCGCTGTTGGTAGCCGGTTCGGTCGGGAATACGTCGATTGCCGCACCCGCCAGATGTTTGCGTGACAGCGCATCGCACAGCGCCGGGATATCTACCACGGTGCCGCGCGCGGCGTTGATCAGCAGCGAGCCCGGCTTCATCAGCGCCAGCTGCTCCGCGCCAATCATATCTTTGGTGGAGGCGTTTTCCGGCACATGCAGGCTAACCACGTCGCTCATGTTAAGAAGTTCAGAGAGAAATTGTACCTGCGTGGCGTTGCCCAGCGGCAGCTTGCTTTCGATATCGTAGAAGTAAACGTGCATGCCCAGCGATTCCGCCAGAATGCCCAGTTGGGTGCCGATATGGCCGTAGCCGATGATCCCCAGTTTTTTACCACGCGCTTCAAAAGAACCCGCCGCCTGTTTGTTCCAGATACCGCGGTGCGCTTTGGCGTTCGCTTCAGGTATGCCGCGCAGCAGCAGCAGCAGTTCGCCGATCACCAGTTCGGCAACCGAACGGGTATTAGAGAATGGCGCGTTAAACACCGGCACGCCACGACGCGCCGCCGCCTGCAAATCAACCTGGTTGGTGCCGATGCAGAAACAGCCTACCGCCACCAGTTTTTCCGCCGCAGCGAAGATCTCTTCAGTCAGATGAGTACGGGATCGCAGGCCGATGAAATGGGCATCACGGACGGACTCTTTCAGTTGCTCGCTGTCCAGCGCGCCTTTGTGATATTCGATATTGGTATACCCTGCTGCGCGCAGGCTATCGATGGCTTTCTGGTGAACACCTTCCACCAGTAAGAATTTAATCTTGTCTTTTTCCAGTGATACTTTTGCCATTTCCCGACCCTGTTATTCTGAGCTGATGTTGTGCTGGGTAATAAGTCACCCTTCTGCCAACATATCAAAATTTCGCGGCCCGGCAATATGAACGTTTGCGTCACGATTTTGAAGAAATATCATCCAACTGCAAAAGCCAGAATAAAATATTGCCCGAAAGAATAAAGACGAAAGGAATGACAGGAGTGTGTCGTAATTGTGACAGATGTCACCAAATTTCCCAGGGGAAATTTTTTTCTGGAACAGGGTACTTTCGTACCCCGCTCAGATCATTTCACGATAGTTTTCACGCCGTCGGCGGTGCCGATCAGTGCGACGTCAGCGCCACGGTTAGCAAACAGCCCTACCGTGACCACACCCGGAATGCTGTTAATTGCGTTTTCCAGCGCCACAGGGTCAATGATTTCAAGGCCATGCACGTCAAGGATCACGTTGCCGTTATCGGTCAACACGCCCTGGCGATACTCCGGACGGCCGCCCAGCTTAACCAGTTGACGCGCCACGCAGCTGCGGGCCATCGGGATCACTTCCACCGGCAGCGGGAACGCGCCAAGAATATCCACCTGTTTGGACGCATCCGCGATACAGATAAATTTCTCCGCCACCGAGGCTATGATTTTCTCGCGGGTTAACGCCGCGCCACCGCCTTTGATCATCTGCATATGGCCGTTGATCTCGTCAGCGCCGTCAACGTAGATCCCCAGCGAATCCACCTCGTTGAGATCGTAAACGGTAATGCCGAGCGCCTTGAGTTTTTCGGTGGAAGCATCAGAGCTTGAAACCGCGCCATCGATTTGATGCTTAATGGTGCCAAGCGCATCAATAAAATGTGCGGCGGTCGATCCTGTACCCACTCCTACGATGGTGCCGGGCTGCACATACTGAAGCGCTGCCCAACCCACTGCTTTTTTCAGTTCATCCTGCGTCATGGTCTTTTGCCTGTGGTATGAAATCTGTGGCGCATTATAGAACAAGGCGTGACGAAAAGGGGTATCTATTGGCGCGGCAAATATCCGCCAGATTCTGTTTTTGTCGGTAACGCCGGGAAAATTATGTCATAGTGCCCAATAGTACCGATTATCAGGAATTCAGGAGCAGCCCCGAGACATGAAACGCCCGGACTACAGAACATTGCAGGCGCTGGACGCAGTCATTCGTGAACGCGGTTTTGAGCGCGCGGCGCAGAAACTGTGCATCACTCAATCGGCGGTGTCGCAGCGGATAAAGCAACTGGAGATTCTGTTCGGCCAGCCGTTGCTGGTGCGTACCGTGCCGCCCCGCCCGACCGAACAAGGGCAAAAACTGCTGGCACTGCTGCGCCAGGTGGAGCTGCTGGAAGATGAGTGGCTGGGGGATGAGCAAACCGGCTCGACGCCGCTGCTGCTGTCGCTGGCGGTCAACGCCGACAGTCTGGCGACGTGGCTGCTGCCAGCGTTAGCGCCGGTGCTGGTGGATTCGCCGATTCGCCTCAATCTTCAGGTCGAAGATGAAACCCGTACCCAGGAACGCCTGCGTCGCGGCGAAGTGGTCGGCGCGGTGAGTATTCAGCCCCAACCGCTGCCAAGCTGCCTTGTGGATCAACTGGGCGCGCTGGATTACCTGTTTGTGGCCTCGAAAGCCTTTGCGGAACGCTATTTCCCTAACGGCGTTACCCGCGCCGCATTGCTGAAAGCCCCTGCCGTGGCGTTCGATCATCTGGACGATATGCATCAGGCGTTTTTGCAGCAGAACTTCGACCTGTCGCCGGGCAGCGTACCCTGCCACATCGTCAACTCGTCTGAAGCCTTTGTGCAACTGGCGCGTCAGGGCACCACCTGCTGTATGATCCCGCATCTGCAGATTGAAAAAGAGCTGGCAAGCGGTGAGCTAATCGACCTGACGCCGGGCCTGTTTCAGCGCCGGATGCTCTACTGGCACCGTTTTGCGCCGGAAAGCCGGATGATGCGCAACGTCACCGATGCACTGTTGGAATACGGACACAGAGTGTTGCGCCAGGTATAAACAAACCCGCCAGTTGGCGGGTTTGTTGTTATTACTGCGCGGTTTGCGAAGGCGTGGTGGTCTGCCCCTGACCTGGCTGCAGTTCAAACACCACATCGACTTGATCGTCAAACTGAATGGTCGGTTGCTCGTAGGTTTCCTGAGCGGATACCGCAGGCGCGGCGTCTGCTTTCATCATGCGAACCACCGGGCTCGGCTGATAGTTGGAAACATGATAACGCACGCTGTAAACCGGGCCGAGTTTGCCTTCGAAACCTTCCGCCAGCTGTTGCGCCTGGTGGGTGGCGTCATCAATCGCCGCTTTACGCGCTTTATCTTTGTATTGCTCCGGGTCCGCTACGGCTAAGGAGACTGCACGAATTTCGTTCAGGCCCGCTTTTAACGCCCCGTCGAGCAAGTTATTAAGCTTATCGAGCTGGCGTACAGTGACTTCAACGGTACGGATCGCGCGATAGCCTTTAAGAATGCTTTTGCCGTTCTGGTAGTCGTAATCCGGCTGGGTACGCAAATTTGCCGAATTGATATCTTTTTTCTCTACCCCGTTTTCCTGCAGGAAAGTGAGGTATTGCGCAACGCGGTCGTCAGCCTGTTTTTTAGCTGCGGCGGCGTCTTTAGCTGAAACATTCACTTCGATAGCGAGTGTCGCGATATCCGGCACCGCATCGACGCTGGCCGTCCCTGACGTCACGATATGTGGGCCGTTAGGCAGTTCGTTCGCCTGTACGCCACCCGCGCCTAATCCAATCATTGCCGCCAGGGCCATCACTTTAAACTTCACTGTTCTTCCTCCGTGTACGTTCCAGATCACACGCCCGGAAATAACACGGGCGCCACGTGCAAGCTTAGCCGCTGCCGTGCGAATGTCTATAAGAGAAAGATTAGTTAATCAGGTGTGACAAATGGTTAACGCCATCTTTCGCCAACTGGAAAGCAATCACCCACATGACCAGCCCGACTACCCCATTGATAATCCGCTGCGCTTTGGCGGTACGCAGACGCGGCGCAAGCCAGGCAGCCAGTAGCGCAAGCCCGAAAAACCACAGGAACGACGCGCTGACCGTGCCTAACGCAAAGGCGCGTTTTGGCCCTTCTTCGAGTTGGCTACCCAAACTGCCCAGCACCACAAAAGTGTCGAGATAAACATGCGGGTTCAGCCAGGTTACCGCCAGCAGCGTGCCGATAATACGCAGCCGCCCCTGGCGCATCACTTCGGCATTGGCCAGTTCGATATTCTGGCTCATCGCAGTACGAAACGCGCCCCAGCCATACCACAGTAAAAAACCGACGCCGCCCCAGGTGACTAACGCCAGCAGCCACGGCGACTGCATCAAAATCGCGCTGCCGCCGAAAATCCCTGCGCAAATCAGCGCTAAGTCGCTGATAGCGCAGAGCAGCGCAATCATTAAATGATACTGGCGGCGAATGCCCTGGTTCATTACAAACGCGTTTTGCGGGCCTAAGGGGAGGATCATGGCTGCGCCAAGAGCAAGCCCTTGAAAGTAAAAAGATAACATCTTTTGCTGTCCTGAATGTTCTTAACAGCAGGCACTATACAAGTTGCTGGTCATTAACTGAAATGGATAAAAATAATATCCCATTAGCAAAATTAATAAACATGCCACAATCAAGACCCGGTAATTAAATGCCCCTCAAAGAGGGGCATTTAATTATTTATAGTTGTTCCTCCTGAATCATTAACGACCCCTGATAATTACCCGTAGTTGCCGTTTGATTTCGCAACTTAACCATTTGTAAAAAAATCGAGTTATTTTGTCCGGTCGCTTTTAATACATTCTGATTGAGGTTGATTGGCGTGTGCTCACTATCAAATATGCCTACGCCTACGCCTCTGGCACCTTCAGCAGAAGTGTCGTCATTTCTTATGACAGTACCAAGGCTCGTGTCTGCCTCACCGATAAAGTGTAAAACAACTTTTCCTTGATTCACTAAGTCACTGCATGCCTGCCCGCCGGTTAAATAAATTAACAACTGCGGCCCGCTTTCATCATAATTTTTATAACCCTGGTCTATCAAATGGTCGATATCTGCTGAAACAGGCAACGTGCTCTGGGAGAGCGATAAGTCACAGTGCGCAGAGGCGTTAACCGCGCCCGTGATTGTCAGGGTTGCGGATGTATCATCCGTTGTTCCCGCTGCGAATACGCCGCCTGAAAATATAAGCGCGCTTATTGCTAACGTCGATTTAATGTTTTTCATGAGTATTTCCCTTTTGGTGTTTTGGTTAAAAACCAAGGGAATTATAATTACTTTCCGGCGCAGAGAGAGTCGCGAGTGTTTTAACGTACTAAATTACATTCCTCATAAATTATCATATATTCAGAAATAACCATTTCTAATTGAAACTTTTAATTTGGATTTTATTAAGCAGCAACATTTATTATTAAAACGAAAAGGCCAGCAATATGCTGGCCCTTGTCGTTTTAAAGCGTATCTTTAGGCTTCTCGAAAGACGGGGCTTTAATATCCTGCGCCGTCGATTCAGTAATAATTGCAGAAGGCTTAGGCTCGCGTTGCGGCCTCTCTGGTTGTTCCTGCTTAGGCTGTGCCAGCTGTTTGACGTTCACATCCATCTGCGGATACGGGATGCTAATCCCCTCGGCATCCAGCGCTTTTTTGGCGCGCTCAAGGATATCCCAGTAAACGTCCTGCAAATCGCTGCTTTTGCTCCAGCCGCGAACCACGAAGTTGATAGAGGAAGCGCCCAACTCGTTCATTCGTACCGTCCTTTCGCGATCCGGCAGGATACGTTCATCGGACATCACGATATCGGTCAGGATCTCGCGGACGCGATCGATATCCGCATCGTAGGACACGCCGATCACCAGCTCGTTACGGCGTACCGGCTGGCGAGAGAAGTTAATAATGTTGCCTGCGATAATCTTACCGTTTGGTACCACCACGTATTTACCGTCGGCAGTGATCAATGTGGTCGAGAAAATCTGCACGTGCTGCACGGTGCCTGCAATCCCACCGAGATCGACATATTCCCCGGCGCGGAACGGACGGAAGGTGACCAACAGCACACCCGCCGCCAGGTTCGACAGCGACCCCTGCAACGCCAGGCCCACGGCTAAACCCGCAGCACCCAGCACGGCGATCACCGAGGCCGTCTGCACGCCCACGCGCCCCAGCGCGGCAATCAGCGTAAACGCGATAATGCCGTAACGCACCAGCGCGGACAGGAAATCCGCCACGGTGGCATCAATATGGCGCGCCAGCATCAGCTTGTTGACGGTATTGGAAATCGCGCGCGCCACAATCATACCCACGATAATAATCGCGATGGCCGCAACGATATTAACTAAATAACTCAACAGCAGCGCCTGGTTGGTCACCAGCCAGTCGCCAGCACCGTTGATGCTGTCGACAACATTCAAATCTTCCATTCACGGTTCCTTTTGCTATCGCTAATTAGGGTCTTCACTGCCCCGCTGGGCTTTGAATCACGGTTTATAAAGGGTAAACAAAAACAGGGAAGTGTGCCAAGTTGCTCACAGAAATAGCATACCGAAGCGGGTTTAGCGGGAGAAATTAAGAAAAAACCCGCACAAGGCGGGTTTTATAGACAGGCGTTAGCGCTGCAAATTACAGAACGTCAACCGCGTTCAGTTCTTTGAAAGCCTGCTCCAGACGGGTGATCATAGAAGTCTGGGCAGAACGCAGCCATACGCGCGGATCGTAGTATTTCTTGTTCGGCTGGTCTTCGCCTTTCGGGTTGCCCAACTGACCTTGCAGATACGCTTCGTTAGCTTTGTAATAGTTCAGAATACCTTCCCAGGTCGCCCATTGGGTGTCGGTATCGATGTTCATTTTGATCACGCCATAGCTGACGGAATCTTTGATTTCCTGAGCAGAAGAACCGGAACCGCCGTGGAACACGAAGTTCAGGCTGTTGTGCGGCAGGTTGTGTTTTTTGGACACATAGTCCTGAGAATCGCGCAGGATAGTCGGGGTCAGTTTTACGTTACCCGGCTTGTAAACGCCGTGAACGTTACCGAAAGAAGCTGCGATGGTGAAGCGCGGGCTGATAGCGTTCAGTTTGGTGTACGCGTAATCCACGTCTTCCGGCTGGGTGTACAGTGCAGAAGCGTCCATGTGGCTGTTGTCCACGCCGTCCTCTTCACCACCGGTGCAACCCAGTTCGATTTCCAGGGTCATGCCCATTTTGGACATGCGCTCCAGGTATTTAGAGCAGATCTCGATGTTCTCTTCCAGAGACTCTTCAGACAGGTCGATCATGTGAGAAGAGAACAGCGGTTTGCCGGTGGCTGCGAAGTGTTTCTCACCCGCGTCCAGCAGACCGTCGATCCACGGCAGCAGTTTCTTCGCGCAGTGGTCAGTGTGCAGGATCACCGGCACACCGTAGTGTTCAGCCATCTGATGCACGTGATGCGCGCCAGAGATCGCGCCAAGAATCGCAGCCTGTTGGCCTTCTGCTTTCAGGCCTTTGCCCGCGATAAACGCAGCGCCGCCGTTAGAGAACTGAACAATGACCGGAGCTTTAACTTTTGCAGCGGTTTCGAGCACTGCGTTGATGGAATCGGTGCCTACACAGTTAACCGCTGGCAGAGCAAAGTTATTCTCTTTAGCCACCTGGAAGATTTTCTGTACGTCATCACCCGTGACTACGCCCGGTTTTACGAAATCAAAAATTTTAGACATGTTTAGGTTGTCCTGTATCGTCGACCATCTTTTACCCGTTGTCATTCGCGCCGCTGGCGTGATGGCTAAACCGGCGCATCCGAAACCGTAGCTTCAAATCAGCGCATCGTTTTGCCGCCTTCCTGCGACCTAAAATCCATTGGGTAGAAAAGTTATTTGAAAATCAGGCGGGTTTCCCCGCCTGTTCAACGCTTACTTCTTAGCACGCTCTTCGAGCATAGCTACGGCTGGAAGCACTTTGCCTTCCACGAACTCAAGGAATGCGCCGCCGCCAGTAGAGATGTAGGAAATTTTGTCGGAAATACCGAACAGATCGATGGCTGCCAGCGTGTCGCCGCCGCCTGCGATGGAGAACGCTTCGCTGTCTGCGATGGCGTTAGCCACGATTTCGGTACCTTTACGGAAGTTAGGGAATTCGAACACGCCAACCGGGCCGTTCCACAGAATGGTTTTGGCATTTTTCAGGATTTCAGCCAGTTTCTGTGCGGAAACGTCGCCGATATCCAGGATCTGTTCGCCATCTTTCACGTCAGCAACAGATTTCAGGGTCGCTTCAGCGGTCTCAGAGAACTCAGTTGCTACGCGAACATCGGTCGGAACCGGAATATCGCAGGTGCTCAGCAGGCGTTTAGCTTCATCTACCAGATCCGCTTCGTACAGGGATTTACCCACATTGTGCCCCTGGGCAGCCACAAAGGTGTTAGCGATGCCGCCGCCGACGATCAGCTGATCGGCGATTTTAGACAGTGAATCCAGTACGGTCAGTTTGGTAGAAACTTTAGAACCGCCAACGATAGCCACCATCGGGCGAGCCGGCTCTTTCAGGGCTTTACCCAGCGCTTCCAGTTCGTCTGCCAGCAGCGGGCCTGCGCAAGCCACATCGGCAAATTTGCCCACACCGTGGGTAGACGCCTGCGCGCGGTGCGCAGTACCGAATGCGTCCATCACAAACACGTCGCACAGCGCAGCGTATTTTTTCGCCAGCGTTTCGTCGTCTTTCTTCTCGCCTTTGTTAAAGCGAACGTTTTCCAGAACCACTAACTCGCCTTCAGCCACGTCTACGCCGTCCAGGTAGTCTTTAGCCAGACGGACCGGGTTGGAGAGTTTGTCTTTCAGGTAGTTAACAACGGGCAGCAGAGAGAATTCTTCGTTGTATTCACCTTCGGTCGGGCGACCCAGGTGAGAGGTTACCATCACTTTCGCGCCTTGTTTCAGGGCCATTTCGATGGTCGGCAGCGATGCGCGGATACGGGCATCAGAAGTCACTTTACCTTCTTTAACCGGCACGTTCAGATCGGCACGGATCAGTACGCGTTTACCTGCCAGATCCAGATCGGTCATCTTAATTACAGACATGGTGAATCCTCTCGTTGATTCTTAAAGTTTTGCAGGCACAAATTGCACCTTACCGGAAACCTTGAGCGGCCATCGCTAACGTCGTGTCGAGCATTCGGTTAGCAAAGCCCCATTCATTATCACACCAGACCAGCGTTTTGATCAGATGCGAACCGCTAACCCGCGTTTGAGTGCCATCAATAATAGCGCTGTGCGGATCGTGGTTAAAATCACTTGAGACCAACGGTAACTCCGTATAGTCAACTATACCACGAAATGTCTCTCGCGCCGCTTTTTGCAGCAACCCGTTGACTTCACAGGCTTTAACCGCTTTGTTCACCGTCACGCTTAAATCAATGGCAGTGACGTTAATCGTCGGCACACGAACGGCAATGGCCTCAAAACGGTCGTTAAATTTGGGGAAAATACGCGTAATCCCCGCCGCCAGCCGGGTATCCACCGGAATAATCGACTGGCTGGCCGCCCGCGTACGACGCAAATCTGAATGCCAGGAATCGATAACTTGTTGATCGTTCATGGCCGAGTGGATCGTCGTCACGGTCCCGGAATCAATATCAAAAGCTTCATCGAGCAGCTTGATCACCGGGATAATACAGTTGGTGGTGCATGAGGCGTTGGAGACAATACGATGCTCCGCCAGCAACGCGTCATGGTTGACGCCGTACACCACCGTGGCGTCTAAATCATTACCTCCGGGGTGGGAGAAAAGCACTTTTTTCGCCCCCGCCGCCAGATGGGCTTCGCCATCGGCGCGCGATCCGTAAACCCCGGTGCAGTCCAGCACCACATCAATACCCAGCTCACGCCAGGGCAAATCCTGAAGCTCACGGTGATGAAGAAGCCGGACCACATCATCACCAATCCAGAGTTGTTCACATTCCTGGCGAACATCCCAGGAAAAGCGTCCGTGCGTGGTGTCGTATTTTAACAAGTGCGCCATGCCCTCGGCATCGGCTAACTCGTTGATGGCCACCAGTGTGATTTCCGCACGACGCCCGGATTCGTATAACGCGCGAACCACGTTGCGCCCAATGCGCCCGAACCCGTTTACCGCAATGCGTAATGTCATATATCCCCTGCAAGGCATTCCAGGTGAGAGAAGTGGCTGACAGGGTAATGCAGCGACGTCACCAGGGGAATGCTTGCCGACCATAAACCCATGCCAACCGTTTATTTGTCGAGCGAAATACAAACTGAAACGCTTCAGCTAGGATAAGCGAAACGCGGAATAAAAGATATTCATCAGGCGTGAACAAAAACTGATATCTGATCTGCATCACACTTTCCTGCAAATCCGACCAGCAAATTATTCCAATCGCAGAATTATCGCTAAGCATTGCTGGATCTATTGTTTGTTCTGGCTCCCGTTTCCTGATTTATATCAGCAATTCATTTCTTGCGTCCTTATATTATCAGCCTCACGTCCGAGTCTCGGAGTAACCCGAATCCATGTCAAAAACATCTCTTACATCTTCACCCGCTTCCGGGGCGCGCTTTTACGCGTTACGTCTGCTTCCCGGCGACGAGGTACTAAGCCAGTTACGCGCATTTATTCAACACCATCAACTGCACGCCGCCTGGATTGCCGGGTGTACCGGCAGTATGACCGATGTCGCGCTGCGTTATGCGGGGCGGGAAGAAACCACCCAGCTGCGCGGCACCTGGGAGGTAATATCCCTGAGCGGGACGCTGGAACTTACCGGCGAGCATTTACATCTTTCTATTTCCGATCCACAAGGCGCGATGCTCGGCGGCCATATGATGCCTGGCTGCACCGTTCGCACTACGCTGGAAATTATTATCGGCGAGCTAACGGCGCTGACCTTTAGCCGCCAACCCTGTGAAATTTCCAGTTACGAAGAACTGGTCGTCCATCCCCGTTACTAATCTAACAAGAGGTCATTTTATGGCTCAGCGCCAATTTTCCAGTCAAACGCTGGCACTTATCGTTATCGCCATCGCCATCAACATGATCGGCGGGCAATTAATCAGCATGCTGAAATTGCCTATTTTCCTCGATTCCATCGGCACGCTGATCAGCGCCGTGCTGCTCGGCCCGTTAATCGGCATGCTGACCGGGCTTATCACTAACCTGATCTGGGGCCTGCTTACCGACCCCATCGCCGCAGCTTTCGCGCCGGTGGCGATGGTGATTGGCCTGGTGGCCGGATGGCTGGCGAAAGCAGGCTGGTTCCGCACCCTGCCGAAAGTGATCGTCAGCGGCGTGATCATCACCCTCGCCGTGACCGTGGTGGCGGTTCCTTTGCGTACCGCGTTGTTTGCGGGCGTGACCGGCAGCGGCGCTGATCTGTTCGTCGCCTGGATGCACTCGATGGGCCAGAACCTGGTGGAGTCTGTTGCTGTGACGGTGCTGGGTGCCAACCTGGTGGATAAAATCCTGACGGCGGTGATCGTCTGGATCCTGCTGCGCCAGCTTCCTCTGCGCACAACCCGCCACTTCCCGACCATGTCGGCTGTGCGGTAAATGCACCCGTTTACCTCATTAACGCTGTGGGCGTGGGCCGCTTGCGCCACGCTCCTGCTTCCCGCTGGCCTGGTTCTGACTATTTATAGCGCCACGGCGTTTGTCTCATTGCTGATGTTTAAGGCGACGCGCCCCAGGGCGCGATACGTCGCCTGGCTGATGTTTTCGCTGGGTGCGGGCTTATGGCTTGTTCACGGCGGTTGGCTAGCCGAGTGGATCAGCGGCCAGCCGCGCGATGCCCAACGTTGGGCAGACGCCACCACGCTGTGGTTGCGCATTCTGGCGATAGTCTCCACCTCACAACTGTGGATGGGATTTGTTCCGGCCCGCCAGTTTACCCGCGCCCTGTTCGCAAGCCGCCTGCCGCCGGGCATCGCCTATGTCTTTGCCGGGCCACTGCTGGTAGTGGAACAACTTAAGCGCCAGCTTACCAGCATCAACGAAGCACAACGGGCGCGCGGTGTGCCGCTTGATGGCCGCTGGCATCAGCGCTTGCGTGCCATTCCGGCGCTGATCGTTCCGCTGACCCATAATGCGTTGAATGATTTAGCGGTACGCGGCGCGGCGCTGGATATGCGTGGGTTTCGCCTGCATCCACGCCGCACTACGCTCTGGGCTCCTGCGGACAGCGCCCTTCAACGCATTGCGCGCTACGGGCTTATTGCTTTGATGTTTGCGCAAACGGGAGCCTGGCTATGGTTACGCTAGACGATTTTTGCTATTGCCCGCGCCATGCAACACAGCCCTCGGGCAGACTCAATTTCCACTATTCGCTGCCGGGAGTGGTGGCGATCTTCGGCGGCAACGGCAGCGGAAAAAGCACCCTCGCCCAACTGCTTGCCGGGTGGTATCCCGATTTTCTGCCCGGTGAAATCAGCGGCAAAGGCCAGTTGCTCGGTCAGCCCATCGGCCTACAATCTTTAGTCGAGCAATCGCCAACCGTGCAACTGGTGCAGCAATCCCCTGCCCTGCAACTTTCCGGCTGTACCTTTAGCGTGGAGGAAGAAGTGGCTTTCGGACCGGAAAACCTCTGTCTGACGGAACAGGAGATCCTGCAACGCATCGATGAGGCGTTGACGCTGACCGACTGCCAGGCGCTGCGCCATCGGCATCCTGCAACCTTGTCGGGCGGCGAATCCCAGCGCGTGGTGATCGCCAGCGCGCTGGCGATGCGGCCCCGCCTGCTGCTGCTGGATGAAGCCTTCAGTCGCTTAACACCGCAGGCGACCCGGCGGATATTAACGGTGCTTGCCGCATGGGCCCAGCAGCGGCAGGCGCTGATCGTGCTGTTTGAGCGCAACCGCCAGCCGTTTCTCGATTATTGCCAGGCATCCTGGCAACTGAAGGCAGGAGAGCTCACGCCGTTATGTTGAAGATAAACCAGATTGATTTTTCGTGGTCGAAAACAGCGCAATCCTGCCTCAACGCGCTATCGTTAGCGGTTGCGCCACAAGAAAGCGTCGCGCTGATCGGCGATAACGGCGCAGGCAAATCAACGTTGCTGCGTCTGATGGCTGGGTTACTTCAACCGACTCAGGGCGAGATCCACGTGCAGGGCGAATCGCTGGCGACACTGAAAGCCCGGCAACGCGCCCGGCTTATCGGCGTACTGTTTCAGGAAGCGGAACACCAGATCCTCCACAGCCAGGTTTATACCGAAGTGGCGTTTGGCTTACGATTGCAGAAACGGCCTGAAGCGGAAATACGCCAGCGTACCGAAGCGGCCCTGGCGCTATGCGGGCTGGAGAAAATCGCGCAGGCGCACCCGCTGGATTTGCATGTGGCGCAACGCCGGATGGTGGCGGTTGCCAGTCTGGAAGCCATGGCGCCGCCGCTGATTTTACTGGATGAACCGAGCCGGGATTTTGACGCGTATTGGCTGGCCATTTTCGAGCGCTGGCTCACGGGCTGTAAACGGCGCGGTGATACCATCGTCGCCATCAGCCATGATTACGATTTCGCACGCCGCCACTTTCCGCGCGTGGTCCGGCTCAGCGAGGGGCGAATCAGCCAGGACGGCTCGCCGGAACAGCTTCTGGTTAACGCATAAAAAAGGGCCGCATCAGCGGCCCTCATATTTTACTCTGGCGAATTACAGAATCGCTTTCGCCTGTTTCACCACGTTTTCCACGGTGAAGCCGAACTCTTCAAACAGCTGCTCTGCCGGAGCAGACTCACCGAAGGTGGTCATGCCGACAACGGCGCCGTTCAGGCCGACGTATTTGTACCAGTAGTCAGCGATACCCGCTTCAACCGCCACACGCGCAGCAACCGCTTTCGGGAGCACAGATTCACGGTACGCCGCATCCTGCTTCTCGAACGCGTCGGTAGACGGCATGGAAACCACGCGCGCCTTCACGCCTTCCGCTGACAGTTGATCCCATGCCGCTACAGCCAGTTCAACTTCAGAACCGGTGGCGATCAGGATCAGCTGCGGCTGGCCGTCGCAATCTTTCAGTACGTAACCGCCACGGGCGATGTCTGCCAGTTGCTGTTCAGTACGCTCCTGCTGCGCCAGGTTCTGACGGGAAAGGATCAGCGCGGTCGGGCCGTCCTGACGCTCAACGCCGTATTTCCACGCCACTGCGGATTCCACCTGGTCACACGGACGCCATGTGGACATGTTCGGGGTCACGCGCAGAGAAGCGGTCTGCTCTACCGGCTGGTGGGTCGGGCCGTCTTCACCCAGGCCGATGGAGTCATGGGTATAAACCATCACCTGGCGCTGTTTCATCAGGGCCGCCATACGCACCGCGTTACGGGCGTATTCCACGAACATCAGGAAGGTGGAGGTGTACGGCAGGAAGCCGCCGTGCAGGGCGATACCGTTGGCGATAGCGGTCATACCGAATTCGCGCACGCCGTAGTGGATGTAGTTACCGGCAGTGTCTTCGTTAATCGCTTTCGAGCCGGACCAGATCGTCAGGTTGGACGGGGCCAGGTCAGCAGAGCCGCCGAGGAATTCCGGCAACAGCGGGCCAAAGGCTTCGATGGCGTTCTGGGACGCTTTACGGCTGGCGATTTTCGCCGGGTTAGCCTGCAGCTTAGCGATAAATTCGTTGGCTTTCGCGTCGAAATCAGCCGGCATTTCGCCTTTCATACGACGGGTAAACTCAGCAGCCTGCTCCGGGAAGGCTTTCGCGTAGGCAGCGAATTTCTCATTCCATGCGGATTCTTTTGCGGCTCCGGCTTCTTTCGCATCCCACTGGGCATAGATGTCAGACGGGATTTCAAAGGCAGCGTGTTTCCAGCCAAGCGCTTCGCGGGTCAGCGCCACTTCTGCGTCGCCCAGCGGGGCACCGTGGGAGTCATGCGTACCGGCTTTGTTCGGTGAACCGAAGCCGATAACGGTTTTGCACATCAGCAGGGACGGCTTGTCGGTCACCGCGCGGGCTTCTTCCACGGCGCGTTTGATCGCGTCCGCATCGTGACCGTCAACGCCGCGCACCACGTGCCAGCCGTAGGCTTCAAAGCGTTTTGCGGTATCGTCGGTAAACCAGCCTTCCACGTGGCCGTCGATGGAGATGCCGTTGTCGTCATAGAACGCCACCAGCTTGCCGAGCTTCAGGGTACCGGCCAGGGAGCACACCTCGTGGGAGATGCCTTCCATCATGCAGCCGTCGCCCATAAAGGCGTAAGTAAAGTGGTCGACAATGTCGTGGCCCGGACGGTTGAACTGCGCCGCCAGCGTTTTTTCGGCGATAGCCATGCCCACGGCGTTGGCGATGCCCTGGCCCAGCGGACCGGTGGTGGTTTCCACGCCGGCGGTGTAGCCCACTTCCGGGTGGCCCGGGGTTTTCGAGTGCAGCTGGCGGAAATTTTTCAGCTCGTCAATCGGCAGGTCATAGCCGGTGAGGTGCAGCAGGCTGTAAATCAGCATTGAGCCGTGGCCGTTGGACAGCACGAAGCGGTCGCGGTCAGCCCAGGCCGGGTTGTTCGGGTTATGGTTCAGGAAATCACGCCACAGGACTTCGGCAATGTCAGCCATGCCCATCGGGGCGCCCGGGTGACCGGATTTGGCTTTCTGTACTGCGTCCATGCTGAGCGCACGAATAGCATTGGCAAGCTCTTTACGAGAGGACATTTTGACTCCAGATCGGATAGTTAAAGGACAAAGCGTGTTAACGGCTTGACGATGGCACGTTATGGGCTACGCCCGGAAAAATTGAACAACAATGTAACCCAAGCCGCTTTCTATGTACATGGAGCATCCTTTTACCGCTTAAGAAATCTCTGGATCCTTCTCGCAGCTTGCGCAAGCTTCTCGCCCAGACCCTCAGCACTTCTTTATACTGAGTGTTACCGGCACGTTAATGTGCTAAACAAAAACTGATTACGACACTTTTAGCGGAAGCCTACACATGAAGATGCGCGCGATATTGCCAGGCCTGGTTGCCGTTGCTCTGCTGAGCGGTTGCCAGAATATGGACTCCAACGGGTTGCTCACCTCCGGCGCCGAGGCGTTTCAGGCGTATACCTTAAGCGATGCGCAGGTCAAAGCGCTCAGCGATGAAGCCTGTAAAGAGATGGATGGCAAGGCGACGATTGCGCCTGCGGGCAGCCAGTACGCTCAACGTTTGAATACCATCGCCTCTGCGCTGGGCGATAACATCAACGGCCAGCCGGTAAACTATAAGGTTTACATGGCAAAAGACGTCAACGCCTTCGCGATGGCGAACGGCTGTATCCGCGTTTACAGCGGGCTGATGGACATGATGAACGATAACGAAGTCGAAGCGGTTATCGGCCATGAAATGGGCCACGTCGCGCTGGGGCACGTGAAGAAAGGCATGCAGGTGGCGCTGGGTACTAACGCCGCGCGCGTTGCCGCCGCCTCGGCGGGCGGCGTGATCGGCAGCCTGTCACAGTCGCAGCTTGGCGATTTAGGCGAGAAGCTGGTTAACGCACAGTTCTCTCAGCGTCAGGAATCCGAAGCGGATGATTACTCTTATGATCTGTTGCGCAAACGCGGCATCAATCCTATCGGGCTGGCAACCAGTTTCGAAAAGCTCCAGACGCTGGAAGCGGGCCGTCAAAGCTCAATGTTTGACGATCACCCGGGCTCTGCCGAACGCGCCCAGCATATTCGCGATCGCATGAAAGCCGATGGGATTAAGTAATAAAAAAGCGCCGAAAGGCGCTTTTTTATCGGTTTTGATCTGGCGTTATTGGCGCAGGCAGTTTGGACTCGGCCAGCGCGCAGCTACCGGAACGTACATGCGATACGTGAGGATGGCGAGCACTGCCCGGGTTCAAAATGGCAAGCAAAATAGCCAGATTACTCGCCTTTCTTAGCGGCCTGGATATACAGCATTTCCAGCGCTAAGGTGGCTGCGGCCAGCGCCGTGATCTCAGACTGGTCGTAGGCCGGCGCCACTTCCACCACGTCCATCCCCACGATGTTCAAATCTTTCAGACCACGCACCAGCTTGATGGCGCGATCGGAGGTCAGCCCGCCGATCACCGGGGTGCCGGTGCCCGGTGCAAACGCCGGATCCAGGCAGTCGATGTCGAAGGTCAGGTAAACCGGCAGATCGCCAACGATCTGTTTAACCTGGGCGATAATATCGTCCACGCCGCGATCGTTCACCTGGCAGGCGTCCAGTACGGTGAAGCCGTTGTCTTTATCGAATTCAGTGCGAATGCCGATCTGAACGGAGTGGTTCGGGTCGATCAGGCCTTCTTGCGGCGCGGTGAAGAACATGGTGCCGTGGTCAAACTCGCAGCCGTTCGCGTAGGTGTCAGTGTGCGCATCGAAGTGCACCAGCGCCATTTTACCGAAGTGTTTAGCGTGAGCGCGCAGCAGCGGCAGGGTAACGAAATGGTCGCCGCCGAAAGAGAGCATGCGTTTGCCCGCAGCCAGCAACTTCTCCGCGTGGGCCTGCAGTTTTTCGCTCATTTCACGGGCATCGCCGAACGCGTAAACCAGATCGCCACAGTCCACTACGTTCAGACGCTCGCGCATGTCGAAGTTCCACGGGAAGCGGTTGTGCTCCCACGCAAGGTTGGTGGAAACCTGGCGGATCGCCGCCGGGCCGTGACGACCACCTGCGCGGCCAGACGTCGCCATATCAAACGGGACGCCGGTGATCACCCAGTCAGCGTCGCTGTCGTAGGGCTGGAAATTCATTGGTAAACGCAAAAAACCAAAGGCGTTGGATACCAGAGAGTTATCGTATTGATGGCCTAAGGTGCTCATTGATATGACCTCTTTCGTAAAGTCGATGTAAAAAAAATCCCCTCCGCGTCGTTAAGCCCGACGAGGAAGGGATTGATTAGAGTCAGTTTGCTGGCGCGAATTATCGCCGTGTTTCATGCCGGGTTCAAGCGTCTGCATGACTATCAGTATAGCCAGGCAGACCCAGCCGGGTGACTACTCGTCTTCGAGGTAGGTGTACCCGTAAAGACCGGCTTCAAACTCCTCCAGGAACTGCTGTTGCAGCGCATCGTCCAGATCGGTGTTTTTCACCTGGTCGCGGAACTGGGTAAGCAGCGTTTTCGGGTCAAGCTGCACGTATTGCAGCATGTCCGCCACGGTATCCCCTTCGTCAGACAGTTCAACTTCCACGCTGCCGTCAGGGAAGACAAACACGTCAACCGCTTCGGTATCGCCGAACAGGTTATGCATGTTGCCGAGAATTTCCTGATACGCGCCCACCATAAAGAAGCCCAGCATCGGCGGGTTCTCCGGGTCGTATTCCGGCATCGGCATGGTAGTGGCAATCCCGTCGCCGTCGATATAGTGATCGATGGCACCGTCAGAGTCGCAGGTGATATCCAGCAGCACCGCGCGGCGTTCAGGGATCTGGTTCAGCCCTTCCAGCGGCATGACCGGGAACAACTGGTCGATACCCCAGGCATCCGGCATGGACTGGAACAGGGAGAAGTTGATGTACATCTTGTCCGCCATGCGCTCCTGCAATTCGTCGATGATCGGACGATGCGCACGGTTGCTGGGATCGAGCTGTTTCTGCACTTCATGGCACATGCTCAGGTAGAGCTGCTCCGCCCACGCGCGCTCCTGCAGGCTAAACGCGCCTGAAGAATAACCCACGTGAATGTCGTGCAGGTCCATCTGGCTGTCGTGCAGCCATTCGCGCAGCGAACGGCGGGTGCCCGGCTCGTGCATCTCCTGCCAGGTTTCCCACATGCTCTGTAACGCACGCGCCGCATCCTCGGCAGGCGCAGTCGGAACGGTGTATTCGTTGCGCTCGACGCCGATGATATTGGACACCAGTACGGTATGGTGCGCGGTCACCGCGCGGCCAGACTCAGTGATCACCGTCGGGTGCGGCAGGCCGTTTTCTTCACAGGCATCGCCAATCGCCCAAATGATGTTATTGGCATATTCATTCAGGCCGTAGTTCACCGAGCAGTCGGACTGCGAGCGGGTGCCTTCATAATCCACACCCAGACCACCGCCCACGTCGAAGCACTGAATGTTAACACCCAGCTTATGCAGTTCAACGTAGAAACGTGCCGATTCACGCACGCCAGTGGCGATGTCGCGAATATTGGCCATCTGCGAGCCGAGGTGGAAGTGCAGCAGTTGCAGGCTATCGAGGCGGCCCGCTTCGCGCAGCATCTCAACCAGTTGCAACACCTGAGTCGCCGCCAGGCCGAATTTTGATTTTTCGCCGCCGGAGGACTGCCATTTGCCGGAGCCCTGAGACGCCAGACGCGCACGCACACCCAGGCGCGGCACCACGTTCAGACGCTCGGCTTCTTCCAGCACGATGCGGATTTCCGACATTTTTTCGATAACCAGATAGACCTTGTGGCCCATCTTCTCACCGATTAACGCCAGACGAATGTATTCACGGTCTTTATAGCCGTTACAGACAATAACGGAACGCGTCATGCCCGCATGAGCCAGTACGGCCATCAGCTCCGCTTTCGAGCCTGCTTCCAGGCCCAGCGGTTCACCGGAGTGGATCAGCGTTTCGATAACGCGACGATGCTGGTTAACCTTAATCGGGTAAACCAGGAAGTAATCGCCGTTATAGCCATAGGATTCACGCGCGCGCTTGAACGCGGCATTAATAGAACGCAGGCGGTGCTGTAAAATCTGCGGGAAGCAGAATAGCGCAGGCAAGCGCTGGCCTTGCGCTTCGCGGGCTTTCACCAGTTTGGCGAGATCCACGCGGGCTTCCGGGACGTCGGGGTCCGGGCAGACACTGATGTGGCCCAGTTCATTGACGTCGTAGTAATTATTGCCCCACCAGGCAATGTTGTAGGTGCGCAGCATCTTGCTGGCTTCCTGAGAACTCATTGCAACCTCCTGCATGGAACGTAGTACACCCTGTTCGCCTGCTGACGAAGGCGAAAATGAAGACATGTCGTCAGACATAGCGAACCTCAAACTCTGTTGAAAGTGTATACCCGATACCGTCGGGCATAGCGAAGTTGACTACTATCGCAGCGTTAAAATGCGATAACAACCCATAAACAGCCGGACCTGGCAGCATAGTACGCTGACCGCCCCGCTGTGCGACCGGTTTCATATTCATATCATTGTAAAACACGTATCCGAACGCTGTATGACAGGTTCGACGAAACCACGAGAAAACCCTTGCTTAGCAAGAGCGCCCTTGTTCAGTCATCGCAAGCTGTTAACCGGCCCGGGAATCCTGAGAAGCGCCGAGATGGGTAGAACATCGGCAGGTTTGCAAAAAAGGGATGCAGGTTGAGAGGGACAACAGTACACCAGAACGGTGTGACAGATTCTGCAGATTACTCCGATTCATTATTTCGTATCACCTCCACGCCAACCTTGATGGGCAAGCGACAAGCAAAGCTAATGGTTAATGCTCAACCCGGCTGGAAGTGGCGACACGAACAATCGTCGTGCGCTTTTTTCACCCTTCGCCACAGAAGCGAAAACGGGGAAGCCGCGCGCGCCGTTTTATACCGACAACAGGGGGTAAATGCAAAATAAAAATCGTGGGTTTGACGCTGATGTCAGGAAATATTGCCATTTCCGCCGTTTCGCCGGTTTTATGCAGAATAAAAATTGCTGGAAAAGGGACGAATAAATGACCTAGAATAGCCGTCCAGATGTTAATCCATCTATATACCCACTGTGCTTCAGGACACTTTGCACAAGGCGACATCGCCCGGTAAGAGAAAAAGAGGATTAACACTCATCGCCTGTATTGCCTGCAAGCCGCTGCCCCAAGGCAGGTAAGCGCTTTAAATACAATACGTTGAGTTAACTAATTATTACCGAGTTTAAACGAATATGGCTAAACACCTTTTTACATCCGAGTCTGTATCAGAAGGGCATCCCGATAAAATCGCTGACCAGATCTCCGATGCAGTCCTTGACGCGATTCTGGAGCAAGATCCGAAAGCGCGCGTGGCCTGCGAAACTTATGTGAAAACCGGCATGGTTTTAGTGGGCGGTGAAATCACCACCAGCGCATGGGTAGACATCGAAGAGATCACCCGCAACACGGTCCGCGAAATTGGCTACGTGCATTCTGATATGGGCTTTGATGCCAACTCCTGCGCGGTGCTGAGTGCGATTGGCAAACAATCCCCGGACATCAACCAGGGTGTCGACCGTACCGATCCTTTGGAACAGGGCGCGGGCGACCAGGGCCTGATGTTTGGTTATGCTACCAACGAAACCGACGTGCTGATGCCAGCACCGGTGACCTACGCGCACCGTCTGGTGCAGCGCCAGGCTGAAGTGCGTAAAAACGGCGCGCTGCCGTGGCTGCGCCCGGATGCGAAAAGCCAGGTGACCTTCCAGTACGATAACAACAAAATCGTTGGTATCGACGCGGTGGTGCTGTCTACTCAACACGCAGAAGACATCGATCAGAAATCCCTGCACGAAGCGGTGATGGAAGAGATCATCAAGCCGGTTCTGCCTGCAGAATGGCTGAGCGAAACCACCAAATACTTCATCAACCCAACCGGCCGTTTCGTTATCGGTGGCCCGATGGGCGACTGCGGCCTGACCGGTCGTAAAATTATCGTTGATACCTACGGCGGTATGGCTCGTCACGGCGGCGGCGCGTTCTCCGGTAAGGATCCGTCTAAAGTTGACCGCTCCGCAGCCTACGCGGCGCGCTATGTGGCGAAAAACATCGTTGCCGCAGGCCTGGCTGACCGTTGTGAAATCCAGGTGTCCTACGCGATTGGCGTGGCGGAACCGACGTCCATCATGGTGGAAACCTTTGGTACTGAGAAAGTGCCGACCGAGCAGCTCACCCTGCTGGTTCGCGAATTCTTCGATCTGCGCCCTTACGGCCTGATCCAGATGCTGGATCTGCTGCACCCGATCTACAAAGAGACGGCGGCATACGGTCACTTTGGCCGCGAGCATTTCCCGTGGGAAAAAACCGACAAAGCCGCGCTGCTGCGTGACGCTGCCGGTCTGAAATAAGTTTTACGCTTAAGGTAAAAGGCGTTTATTGCGTACTCAATAAACGCTGTAAAAAAATCCGGGAACGTTCTGCGTTTCCGGATTTTTTGCTTATCAGAGCCGCGATCATAAACGATTGAGACCTGTTCGAACGTGACTAGCCCAGCCCTGTGCCATTAAGCCAGGAGAATATCAGCAGTAGCAAAATAATGCCGCACACCAGGCCAATACCAAAAATCAGAACGTGAAAAGCAAGCGTGGCTCCGCCAAAAAATAACGCCCCACTGATTCCCCAGTGATTTTCCTTACGTAAGCCGCCGATAAAGGCGCATATCAGCGCAACAATTGCCAGCGCGGTCCCGGCGTTATCCAGAATTTTATCCACATCAAGGCGTTGATGGTGAACGGGCTCAGAGACTTCTTCGCCTTTCAGGCCCGCAATAATCCCTTTCTTGATGGCTGATACCTCTCTGGCGACCACGCCTTCAAGTGTTGGTGCGGGGTGAAAAGGCCCTACTGAAAAATGGAAAATACCGAGAATCAGAGCAATAGCCCCCAGAATCGTTCCTGTAGAACTCCATCTATTTTGCTTCAGAGCATTCATTCAACCTCCATGTATAAGCAACGCAAACAGAGCAGAAATCGTACTCCAACCGGATAATGAAACCCAGTAGTTACTGTCCTGGTTATTCCAGCAATTGAATTTATTCAATCACTTCCGTTACCGTTTATTCACTACTTACCAATGGAAGCGATTACATAATTACGAATTTTCCCACATATCTTTACACTTTCACCGCCTACCTTCTTCATTGATAAAACCAATAATTCAATGGGAGGGCGTGATGCCTGACAAAAACAAAAATAGACGTATGACGTTTTTCGTCTGCTTTCTGGCTGCACTGGCGGGGTTACTGTTTGGCCTGGATATCGGCGTTATTGCGGGCGCGCTACCGTTTATCACCGACGACTTCCAGATCACCTCGCACCAGCAGGAATGGGTGGTAAGTTCGATGATGTTCGGTGCCGCCGTGGGTGCCGTGGGCAGCGGATGGCTGTCATCCTCTCTCGGGCGTAAAAAAAGCCTGATGATCGGCTCGGTGCTTTTTGTGGTAGGTTCGCTCTGTTCCGCTGCCGCACCGAACGTTGAGATCTTAATTGTTTCCCGCGTGCTGCTCGGCCTGGCTGTGGGTATCGCCTCTTACACTGCCCCACTGTATCTCTCAGAAATCGCCCCGGAAAAAATCCGCGGCAGCATGATTTCTATGTATCAACTGATGATTACCATCGGTATTCTCGCCGCTTATCTTTCTGATACCGCCTTTAGCGATGCGGGCGCCTGGCGCTGGATGCTGGGGATCATCACCCTTCCGGCGGTGCTGCTGCTGATTGGCGTGTTCTTCCTTCCCGATAGCCCGCGCTGGTTTGCCGCAAAGCGTCGCTTCCACGATGCGGAGCGCGTGTTGATGCATCTGCGTGATTCCAGCGCTGAAGCAAAGCGTGAATTGGAAGAGATCCGCGAAAGCCTGAAGGTGAAGCAAAGCGGCTGGGCGCTGTTTAAAGGCAACAGCAATTTCCGTCGTGCGGTCTTTTTGGGCGTGCTGTTGCAGGTGATGCAGCAGTTCACCGGGATGAACGTCATCATGTACTACGCGCCGAAAATCTTTGAACTGGCGGGCTATGCCAATACCAAAGAACAGATGTGGGGTACGGTGATCGTTGGTTTAACCAACGTATTGGCGACCTTTATCGCTATCGGTCTGGTAGACCGCTGGGGCCGTAAGCCGACGCTGGTGCTGGGCTTCCTGGTAATGGCGACAGGCATGGGGATTCTGGGTTATCAGATGCATGTCGGTATCGAAACCGCAACCGGCCAGTATTTTGCCGTCGCAATGCTGCTGATGTTTATCGTAGGCTTCGCCATGAGCGCCGGTCCGCTGATTTGGGTGCTGTGCTCGGAAATCCAGCCACTGAAAGGCCGTGATTTCGGCATCACCTGTTCCACCGCCACTAACTGGATCGCCAATATGATTGTTGGTGCGACCTTCCTGACGATGCTGAATACGCTGGGCAACGCCAATACCTTCTGGGTATACGCTGGCCTGAACCTGTTCTTTATCGTGTTGACCCTGTGGCTGGTGCCGGAGACCAAACACATCTCCCTGGAGCACATCGAACGCAACCTGATGAAAGGCCGTCGCCTGCGCGAAATCGGCTCACACCATTAATCGTTACGCCCTCTCTGCGGAGGGGGCGTCTTTCGGTTGCAGCGCTATCCCCTTCCCTCTATCCTTGCCGTTATGAAAACCCTGCGTCTCCCTATTGCTACTCAACAAGCCGTGATGCGCAGTCTGCGCGAGAATTTAGCGCGGGCTAACCAACATCTTGGCCGTGACTATCCTGAACCAAAACTGGTCTACCAACAGCGTGGCACCGCTGCGGGTACCGCCTGGCTTGAACGCTATGAAATCCGTCTCAACCCCACGTTGCTACAGGAAAACCTTCAGGCGTTTGTTGAAGAAGTGGTGCCCCACGAACTGGCGCATTTGCTGGTGTGGAAACAGTTTGGCCGCGTTCCACCTCATGGCAAAGAGTGGAAATGGATGATGGAGAGCGTGCTGGGCATTCCGGCTCGGCGAACCCATCAGTTCGCGCTGGATTCGCTGGCGCGCAACACCTTTCCCTACCGCTGTAGCTGCCAACTCCATCAGCTTACCGTGCGGCGTCATAATCGCGTACTGCGTGGCGAAACCGAGTACCGTTGCGTACACTGCGGCGAGAAACTCACACCGGAACTGGCAACCGAGTAATTTTTAGCGCGTTATCCGGAAATTTTCTGATCTGACTGATTGAATCTGACGCCACCGTTGGTTACGGTGCGGGCTCGTTTTGACACGGAGTCCGGGATGTCTCGCAAATTTATTCTGGCGGTTGCAGGCGTTGCAGCCGCTTTTTCGTGGAGCGCATTCAGCGCGGGGATTAATAACTTTTCCCAGGCCAAGGCCGCCGGGGTAAAAGTGAACGCTAACGCGCCAGGCGATTTTTATTGCGGCTGCAAGATTACCTGGCAGGGGAAAAAAGGCATCCCCGATCTGGAATCTTGTGGCTATAAAGTGCGAAAAAATGAAAACCGCGCCTCGCGCATCGAATGGGAGCACGTGGTGCCCGCCTGGCAATTCGGCCATCAGCGCCAGTGCTGGCAGGACGGCGGCCGGAAAAACTGCGCCAAAGATCCGGTTTATCGCGCCATGGAAAGCGATATGCACAACCTGCAGCCTGCTGTGGGTGAAGTAAACGGCGATCGCGGCAACTTTATGTACAGCCAATGGAATGGCGGTGAGGGCCAGTACGGCCAATGCGCCATGAAAGTCGATTTCAAAGAAAAATTAGCCGAGCCGCCAGCACGCGCACGTGGGGCCATCGCCCGCACCTACTTCTATATGCGCGATAAATATTCTCTGACGCTGTCTCGTCAGCAAACCCAGCTATTCAACGCCTGGAATAAGCTTTACCCGGTAAGCGTGTGGGAATGCGAGCGCGATGAGCGGATCGCCAGCGTGCAGGGCAATCACAACCCCTATGTTCAGCAGGCTTGCCAGGCCCAAAAGAGCTAACCTACACTACCGGGCATTGAAAACTGCCGTCCCCCCCTCATGTAAGGGGGAACGCCTTTGACCGGATTATCGTTATGCGCATTCCCCGCATTTATCACCCTGAGCTCCTCAGCATCAATACTGAAACCGCTTTAAGCGACGACGCCGCCAACCACGTAGGCCGCGTGCTGCGTATGGGGCCGGACCAGCTTTTGCAACTGTTCGACGGCTCTAATCAGATTTTCGACGCCCGCATTACTCACGCCGATAAGAAAAGCGTACGGGTCCAGGTGCTCAACGCTACCGAAGATGACCGTGAATCGCCGCTGCATCTGCATTTAGGGCAGGTCTTGTCGCGCGGCGAGAAGATGGAATTTACCATCCAGAAATCCATCGAGCTGGGCGTTAACGTCATCACTCCGCTGTTTTCCGAGCGCTGCGGTGTCAAACTGGACGCTGAAAGGTTAACCAAAAAAATCCAACAGTGGCAGAAAATCGCCATCGCCGCCTGCGAGCAGTGCGGGCGCAATCGGGTGCCGGAAATCCGTCCGGCGATGGATCTCGACGCCTGGTGCGCCGAACCTGACGACGGTCTAAAACTGAATTTGCACCCGCGCGCCAGCCAGAGCATCAATACCCTGCCCCTGCCGGTACAGCGCGTGCGGTTATTGATCGGCCCTGAAGGCGGGTTGAGCGCCGATGAAATTGCCATGACCGCAGAGCATCAATTTACTGATATTCTGTTGGGACCACGCGTTTTACGCACTGAAACTACCGCGCTCACCGCTATCACCGCGCTACAGGTGCGTTTTGGCGATCTGGGTTAAAACCTGGCGTTGAGGTTCGCAAACACCTTCAGCGTCAGCTTCACAGGAGAACATAATGATTAAGCTCGGCATTGTGATGGACCCCATCGCAACCATCAACATCAAGAAAGACAGCAGCTTCGCTATGCTTCTGGAAGCCCAACGTCGCGGCTATGAACTGCATTATATGGAAATGGCCGATCTGTATCTGATCAACGGCCAGGGACGCGCCCGTACCCGTCTGCTGAGCGTTGAGCAAAATTACGACAAATGGTACGCCTTCACCGGCGAGCAGGACATCGCGCTGGCGGATCTGGACGTGGTGCTGATGCGTAAAGATCCGCCGTTCGATACCGAATTCATCTACGCCACCTATATTCTGGAACGCGCCGAAGAACAGGGCACGCTGATCGTCAATAAGCCGCAGAGCCTGCGCGACTGTAACGAGAAGCTGTTTACTGCCTGGTTCCCGGACCTGACGCCGCAAACCCTCGTGACCCGCAATAAGGCGCAACTGAAAACCTTTTGGCAGGAGCACGGCGACATCATTCTGAAACCGCTCGACGGCATGGGCGGCACTTCCATTTTTCGCGTAAAAGAAGGCGACCCGAACCTGTCGGTGATTGCTGAAACGCTGACCCAACTGGGCACCCGCTACTGCATGGCGCAGAACTATCTGCCTGCCATTGTCGACGGTGATAAGCGTGTGCTGGTTGTCGACGGCGAACCGGTCCCGTATTGCCTGGCGCGCATTCCGCAGGGCGGCGAAACGCGTGGCAACCTGGCGGCGGGCGGCCGTGGTGAACCGCGTCCGTTAACCGAAAGCGACTGGGAAATCGCCCGCCGCGTCGGCCCAACGCTCAAAGCTAAGGGGCTGATTTTTGTCGGTTTAGATATTATCGGCGATCGCCTGACCGAGATTAACGTCACCAGCCCAACCTGTATCCGGGAAATCGAAGCGCAGTTCCCCATTTCTATTACCGGTATGCTAATGGACGCCATCGAAAAACGTCTGGCGAAGTAATTTCCCGTGCGGGAGGGACCCCGCATCACCCTTTTTTATCTATTCTGTAATGCTCTCCTCCGAGGAGTGACAGACTACTACTTTCCCCGCATACTGGGCGAAGATGTTTTTTTAACCAGGGATTCAGACCGCTGATATGAATTTACAGCATCACTTTCTTATTGCCATGCCAGGCCTGCAGGACCCGCTGTTCCGCCGTGCCGTCGTTTATATTTGCGAATATAACGAGGACGGCGCTATGGGGCTCATCATCAATAAGCCGCTGGAAAACTTGAAGGTGGACGGCGTTCTGCAGAAACTCAAAATCATTCCCGAACCGCGCGACCCGGCGATTCGTCTGGATAAACCGGTATTCGTCGGCGGACCGCTGGCCGAAGATCGCGGTTTTATTCTCCACACGCCGCCGGATAAATTTAATTCCAGCATCCGGATTTCTGATAACACCATTATCACCACCTCCCGTGATGTGCTGGAAACGCTGGGCACGGATTCCCAGCCTGAAGAAGTGATCGTCGCGCTGGGCTACTCCTCCTGGGAAAAAGGCCAACTGGAGCGCGAGATCCTCGAGAACTCCTGGCTGACCGCCCCGGCGGACATGAACATTCTGTTCCGCACCCCGATTGCCGACCGATGGCGCGAGGCGGCGAAGCTTATCGGCATTGATATCCACACCATGCCGGGTACGGCGGGGCATGCCTGATGAGCGGAACCTTACTGGCCTTTGACTTCGGCACCAAAAGTATCGGCGTGGCTATCGGACAGCGTATCACCGGCACCGCGCGCCCGCTCACGGCGATAAAAGCCAACGACGGCACGCCTGACTGGACGCGGCTCGAAAAACTGCTTAAAGAGTGGCAGCCTGAGCTGGTGGTGGTCGGATTGCCGTTAAATATGGATGGCACTAGCCAACCGCTTACCGACCGGGCGCGTAAATTCGCCAACCGCCTGCATGGCCGTTTCGGTGTTAAGGTCGAATTGCAGGACGAGCGCCTGAGCACCGTGGAAGCGCGCGCGGGCTTGTTCGAGCGCGGCGGCTTCCGGGCGCTGAACAAAGGCAGCGTCGATTCCGCCTCCGCCGTGATTATTCTGGAAAGCTACTTCGAGAATCACGGCTAACGCTTCCCGCTCTATGCCTGCATTGTCGTCAGCTTTTGCAGGCTCTGTTCAAAAGTTTGCATTCCATACTGCTGCCCGGTCTGTAACACGCCGGGCAGTTGATGGGTTTTGCCTTCGCGGATCAGATTCGCGACGGCAGAGGTATTGATCAGCAGTTCAAACAGTGCCGCCCGCGAGCCCTGCGCTGTCAGGATCAGCTTTTGTGCCAGCACCGCTTTCAGGCTCCCGGCTAACTGGCTACGGATCATGTTTTTCTCTTCGGCGCTAAATACATCCACCAGCCGTTCAACCGCCTGGCTGGCCCCCCGGGTATGCAGCGTCGCCAGTACCAGGTGGCCGGTTTCGGCGGCGGTTAATGCCAGCCGGATAGTTTCACTGTCACGCAATTCACCCAACAGGATCACGTCAGGATCTTCCCGCAGCGCACCGCGCAGCCCGGCGCTAAAGCTGTCGCAATGGGTACCGACTTCACGTTGTTGGATCAGGCATTTCTCACTGGCGTAGAGATATTCGATGGGATCTTCCAGCGTCAGAATATGCCCGCTCAGCGTTCTGTTAAGTTCGTTGACCATCGCCGCCAGGGTAGTGGATTTGCCACTGCCTGTGGCACCCGTCACTAAAATCAGCCCATCCTGCGTACCCAGCAATTCTCGCAGGCGCGGCGGCGCGCCGAGAGCGTCAAGTTCCGGCGCTGACCGCGGCAGAATACGCAGCGCCAGCGAAATACCCTGAGATTGTTGGAACGCATTTGCGCGTAAACGTGCGCCGTTCGCCAGCGTTACTGCAAAATCTAACTGGCCCCGTCGCGTAAATTCCTGCTGCTGCTCAGCCGATAGCCACTGATGAAGCAGCGTCTGGGGCGGTGGCGCGCCCTCCGGCGCGCATTCCAGCTCGCCTTTACGCCGCCATCGCGCCGGTAAGTCGCTGCACAGGTGTAGATCCGAAACATTATGCTTTACACTAAGGGCCACCATTTCTTCCATTTCCATACAGCTTCCCGACGATCATGAGTGACATAGCGCGCAACTTAGCGCAGATAAAAGCAAAGATCTCAGCGGCTGCGTTACGCTGCGGCAGATCTTCAGAAGAAGTTACGTTGCTTGCAGTCAGTAAAACAAAACCTGCGAGTGATATCGAAGAAGCCATTGCCGCTGGTCAGCGGGCATTTGGTGAAAACTACGTGCAGGAAGGGGTGGAGAAAATCCGCCACTTCGCCGAGGCAGGCGTGTCCGGGTTGCAGTGGCATTTTATCGGGCCGTTGCAGTCCAACAAAAGCCGCCTGGTGGCCGAGCACTTTGACTGGTGCCATACCATCGACAGGTTGCGCATCGCCACCCGGCTCAGCGACCAGCGCCCAAAAGCAATGCCGCCGCTTAACGTGCTGATTCAAATCAATATTAGTGATGAGAACAGTAAATCCGGGATCGCTCTTGCCGAGCTGGACGAACTGGCAAGCCAGGTGGCGAGATTACCCGGCCTGACGCTGCGCGGCCTGATGGCGATCCCCGCGCCTGAGTCAAGTTATGAAAGGCAGTTTGCCGTGGCACAGCAAATGGCTGTAGCATTTAACGCGCTTAAAAATCGCTACCCTGACGTCGATACCCTTTCTCTGGGAATGAGTGACGATATGGATGCGGCGATTGCTGCCGGTAGCACGATGGTGCGCATCGGCACCGCCATTTTCGGCGCGCGCAATTACCAGGCACATCAAGGACAATAACCACAGAGGAATGCCATGAAGACGTTGACTTTCCTGATCTCCACCGCGCTTGAGCTGTATACCATGGTGATGCTGTTACGCATCTGGATGCAGTGGGCGCGTTGCGATTTCTACAATCCCCTCGCTCAGTTTGTTGTGAAAGCCACGCAACCGATCGTCGGGCCGTTACGCCGTATTCTCCCGTCAATGGGCCCGATTGATACGGCGTCATTAGTGATGGCGTTCGTGCTGAGCCTGATTAAGTCGATGGTGCTGTTTATGGTCATCACTTTCCAGCCGATTATCTGGATTGCCGCGCTACTGATTCTGATTAAAACCATCGGCCTGCTGGTTTTCTGGGTGCTGCTGGTGATGGCGTTAATGAGTTGGGTCAGCCGTGGCCGTAGCCCTGTCGAGTACGTATTAATGCAGTTGACCGAGCCGCTGCTCTCGCCAATCCGCCGTATGCTGCCTGCGATGGGTGGGATTGACTTCTCGCCGATGGTATTAGTACTACTTCTGTATGTGCTGAATATGGGCATGATGGAGCTGCTGCAAAGCACCGGAAATATGCTGCTGCCGGGGCTGTGGATGGCGCTATGAGTGCCGTGGAACGCACTGCGGACCGGCTAACGCTTCGGCTGTATATTCAGCCGAAGGCCAGCCGCGACGCAATTGTTGGACTGCATGGCGATGAATTAAAAATCGCCATCACTGCCCCACCGGTTGACGGCCAGGCCAATGCGCATCTGGTAAAATTCCTCGCCAAACAGTTTCGCGTCCCGAAAAGCCAGGTGATGATTGAAAAAGGCGAAGCCGGCCGTCACAAACACATCATGATTATTGAACCGCAACAGATCCCGCCTGCCATAGCGGCACTGCTTTAATCACAGGATTTCACTATGCAAAAAGTTGTCCTAGCTACCGGAAACGCCGGTAAAGTGCGTGAACTCGCGTCGTTGTTGCGCGATTTTGGCCTGGATATCGTCGCGCAGACCGAGTTAGGCGTTGAGTCAGCGGAAGAAACCGGCCTGACCTTTATCGAAAACGCCATACTGAAAGCCCGCCATGCGGCGGCCATTACCGGTTTACCGGCTATCGCCGATGATTCTGGGCTGGCGGTAAACGCGTTGGGCGGCGCGCCGGGCATCTACTCTGCGCGCTATGCGGGTGTAGACGCCAGCGATCGCCAGAACCTGGAAAAGCTGCTGGCAGCGTTAAAAGACGTGCCTGACGGGCAGCGTCAGGCGCAGTTCCACTGCGTGCTGGTTTATCTGCGCCACGCCGATGACCCGACGCCGCTGGTGTTCCACGGTGTCTGGCCGGGCGAAATCACCCACGCGCCAGCCGGTGAAGGCGGCTTTGGCTACGACCCGATTTTTTATGTTCCCTCTGAAGGCAAAACTGCCGCAGAATTGACCCGCGAAGAAAAAAGCGCCATTTCCCATCGTGGACAGGCGTTGAAACAGTTACTGGAAGCAATGCGACATGGCTAATTTGCCACCTCTGAGCCTGTATATTCATATTCCCTGGTGCGTGCAGAAATGCCCTTACTGCGATTTCAATTCCCACGCGCTCAAGGGCGAAGTGCCGCACGATGATTATGTACAGCATCTTTTAGCCGATCTGGATAACGATACGGCAATGGCTCAGGGACGGGCAATTAGTACCATTTTCATTGGCGGTGGTACGCCCAGCCTGCTCTCCGGCCCGGCGATGCAAACGTTGCTGGACGGGGTGCGGGCGCGCGTAGATTTACGCGCCGATGCGGAAATCACCATGGAAGCCAACCCAGGCACCGTGGAGGCGGATCGTTTCGTCGATTATCAACGCGCCGGGGTGAACCGTATTTCTATCGGCGTGCAGAGTTTTGAACAGACCAAACTCACCCGTCTGGGGCGTATCCACGGCCCCGAAGAGGCGAAGCGTGCCGCGCATCTGGCCAGTTCTCTGGGGTTGCGCAGTTTTAATCTGGATTTGATGCATGGGTTGCCGGATCAGTCGCTGGATGAGGCGTTAGACGATTTGCGTCAGGCCATCGCGCTCAATCCGCCGCACCTCTCCTGGTACCAACTGACTATTGAGCCGAACACCATGTTTGGTTCGCGCCCGCCGGTATTACCGGACGACGACGCCCTGTGGGATATCTTCGAGCAGGGGCATCAGTTGCTTAGCGCGGCGGGCTATCAGCAGTATGAAACCTCGGCCTATGCGAAGCCGGGCTATCAGTGCCAGCACAACCTTAACTACTGGCGCTTCGGCGATTACTTAGGGATCGGCTGCGGCGCGCACGGGAAAATTACCTTCCCGGACGGCAGGATTTTACGTACCGCGAAAACCCGTCATCCGCGCGGCTATATGCAGGGCACTTATCTCGACAGGCAGCATCACGTTGAAGACGCAGATAAGCCGTTTGAGTTCTTTATGAACCGCTTCCGGCTGCTGGAAGCCGCACCGCGCGCGGAATTCACGCTCTATACTGGACTAAACGAAGACATCATTCGCCCGCAAATCGATCGGGCGCTGAGCCTCGGTTATTTAGTGGAGACGCCGGAATATTGGCAAATCACCGAGCATGGAAAGCTATTCCTGAATTCCCTGCTTGAGCTGTTTCTTGCTGACTGATCTTGGTTAACGCCTCATAAAAAAGCCCCCGCTTCACAGCGAGGGCTTTTGGTTTTAGTGCCGTTGCCGATTTAGCTCAGGCGACCATGACACTGTTTGTATTTCTTACCGGAGCCGCACGGGCACGGATCGTTACGGCCCACTTTACGCTCGCCGCTCTGTTCCGCCAGCGCTGCTGCCGCCGCGCTTTCATCGTCCTGATGGCTGAGCTGCTGCATCTGCGCCAGGCGCTCAGCTTCTTCACGACGCTGCTGTTCCATTGCTTCCACTTCTTCCGGCATCCGCACCTGGACTTTGCTCAGGGTGCTGATGACTTCATATTTCAGGGATTCCAGCATGGTCGCGAACATCGCGAACGACTCGCGTTTGTACTCCTGCTTCGGATCTTTTTGCGCATAACCACGCAGATGGATGCCCTGACGCAGGTAGTCCATCGCCGCCAGGTGCTCTTTCCACAGGGAGTCCAGCGTTTGCAGCATCACGCCTTTTTCGAAGTGACGCATCATCTCAGCGCCAACCACTTCTTCTTTACGGTGATAAACCTCGATGGCGCTCTGCAGAATACGCTCGCGCAGCGTTTCTTCGTGCAGTTCTGGCTCTTTATCCAGCCACTCGGCAATCGGCAGATCGAGATCGAAGTCGTTTTTCAGGCGTTCCTGGAGACCCGGGATATCCCACATCTCTTCCAGAGACTGCGGCGGGATGTGGGCATCGATAGTCGCTTTGAACACGTCTTCACGGATGCTGTTCACGGTTTCGCTGATGTCGGATACATCCAGCAGTTCGTTACGCTGGGTGTAGATCGCACGGCGCTGATCGTTGGCTACGTCATCGTATTCCAGCAGTTGCTTACGAATATCAAAGTTGCGGCTTTCCACTTTGCGCTGGGCGTTGGCGATAGCTTTAGTCACCCACGGGTGCTCGATGGCTTCGCCCGGTTTCATGCCCAGTTTACGCATCATCCCGGACACGCGATCCGAGGCGAAAATACGCATCAGCGCATCTTCCATGGAGAGATAGAAACGGGAAGAACCGGCATCGCCCTGACGGCCAGAACGGCCGCGCAGCTGGTTATCGATACGACGGGATTCATGGCGCTCAGTACCGATAATATGCAGACCGCCGGACGCCAGTACGGCTTCGTGGCGCACCTGCCAGTCGGCTTTAATCTGGGCGATTTGTTCCGGCGTTGGGTCTTCCAGCTCGGCAACTTCTGCCTGCCAACTGCCGCCCAGCACGATATCAGTACCACGGCCCGCCATGTTAGTGGCGATGGTCACGGCAGCCGGGTAACCGGCCTGCGCGACGATGGCCGCTTCGTTGGCGTGGAATTTGGCGTTCAGCACGTTATGCGCGATGCCCGCTTTGGTCAATTCGTTAGAAACCACTTCTGATTTTTCAATCGAAATCGTCCCCACCAGCACCGGCTGGCCGTTAGCGGTACGTTCTTTAATGTCTTCGATAATCGCGGCGATTTTGTCCATCTCGGTCATGTAGACCAGGTCAGGCATATCCTTACGGATCATCGGACGGTTAGTCGGCACCACAATAGTGTCGAGTTTGTAGATAGAACGGAATTCAAAGGCTTCGGTATCCGCAGTACCGGTCATACCTGCCAGTTTTTCATACAGACGGAAGTAGTTCTGGAAAGTGATGGACGCCAGCGTCTGGTTCTCGTTCTGGATGTCCACGCCTTCTTTGGCTTCTACCGCCTGATGCAGGCCATCAGACCAGCGACGGCCTTGCATAGTACGGCCGGTATGCTCATCAACAATGATGACTTCACCGTCTTTCACGATGTAGTCCACATCGCGGGTAAAGAGTGCGTGAGCGCGCAGGGCTGCCGTCACGTGGTGCATCAGCATAATGTTGGTCGGCGAGTAAAGTGATTCGCCCTCTTCCATAATGCCCTGATTCACCAGCAGCTCTTCAATCAGCACCAGGCCGCGCTCGGTCAGGTTGACCTGGCGCGCTTTCTCATCAACAGAGAAATGGCCTTCGCCCTGGAAAGTGTCGGAGTCTTCTTTTTCCTGACGCACCAGATGCGGGATGATTTTGTTCACTTTTTTGTACAGCTCGGAACTGTCTTCCGCCGGGCCGGAGATGATCAGCGGGGTACGCGCTTCATCGATCAGGATGGAGTCCACCTCATCCACCAGCGCATAGTGCAGTTTGCGTTGTACGCGTTCTTCAGGGCTGAACGCCATGTTGTCACGCAGATAGTCGAAGCCGTATTCATTGTTGGTGCCGTAGGTGATATCCGCTGCGTACGCTTCACGTTTCGCCGGGGCCGGCATGCCCGGCAGGTTGATGCCAACGGTCATTCCGAGGAACTCAAACAGCGGACGGTTATTTTCAGCATCACGCTGGGCCAGGTAGTCGTTCACCGTGACCACGTGAACCCCTTTACCGCTTAACGCGTTCAGGTAAGCAGGCAGGGTCGCGGTCAGGGTTTTACCTTCACCGGTACGCATTTCTGCGATGCAGCGATCGTTCAGCACCATGCCGCCCATCAGCTGTACATCGAAGTGACGCATGCCGAATACGCGCTTACTGGCTTCGCGCACTACCGCGAAGGCTTCAGGCAGCAGGCTTTCAACGGTTTCGCCTTTTTCCAGGCGTGCACGAAATTCAACGGTTTTGGCTTTCAGTTCATCATCAGAAAGCTTTTCCAGTGCGGGTTCCATTGCGTTGATTGCTGCGACGGCTTTGCGCATACGGCGCAGAGAACGGTCGTTACGGCTACCGAAAACTTTAGTTAATAATTTGATTAGCATAATAAAATCTCAAACGCCTCGCCTGTGCGAAGAAATAAAAAAAGGGAAGTATAGAAGAATTAGCTGAGGCGTTGAGGACCGGCACGAATGCCTTTAACCTGGCTTATCCAGTGGCTGACAGCGAAATGCCGATCGGCACAGGCCTGGGCTGGAAGCAGGCTGAGGACCCGCGCAGGCTGGGTTTCATGCGTGAGAAGCGTACTTAGAGTATCAAGCAGAGCGAGTTGCTGTGCCTGAAGGGGGATTTTTACCTCTTCCGCGACCGGCAGTGTTTGCGGTGCCATGGCGAAAGTCAGGTGGCGAATTACGGTGCGAATGGCATGTTGATGCCAGTAATCCACGGAAAACGAAGGGCGACGAACCGTCTGCTGCAACGCCAGGGTATCAAAATTAAACGGCTGCTGATTATCAATATTGCGGGTCGAGGCTTTAGCGGGTAATTCTGGTTCGGCGCTGTTATTTAACGCAGGCAGCCCAAGGCTTGCCGCGACCATCCCCAACAAGAGATGCGGCCAAAAAAAACGTCTGCCAATTTGTCGCCAACAGGTCAAAAGTCCAGACACGTTACCCACCAGAACAGACGAAATGTTTCCGTCGTTCGTTAATCATTAAATTTGCGCACAAATATTATCATCATTCTCGCAGCCAGACAGCACTAATCAGACGCTAAGGCAAGAGAATCGGACAAGAAATCGGCAGTTAAACCCATTGAGCCGGAAAAGATTTTTTGAAAAGGACAATAAAAAAACGGCCAGCTTTTCTGATCGGAGAGAGTACCAGAAAAAACCAGCCGTATTATGAAGTGCGTCTTACGCCAGAACGATGGAAGGCGCTTTGAAAGCGAGCGGCATTTCTGCTTCGTCTTCGAAAGTCACAAATTCCCACGCTTCCTGTTTAGCCAGCACAGCCTGCAACAGCTTGTTGTTCAGTGCATGGCCTGATTTATAGGCCGTGAACGCGCCGATAATATTGTGGCCGCACATAAACAGGTCACCGATGGCATCCAGCATTTTGTGACGAACAAATTCGTCTTCAAAACGCAGGCCGTCTTCGTTCAGTACGCGATAATCATCAACAACGATGGCACAATCGAAGCTGCCACCCAGGCACAAACCACGGGATTGCAGATACTCGATATCACGCATAAAACCAAAGGTGCGCGCGCGGCTGATTTGACGCATAAACGCATCAGCGGAGAAGTTCATCTGGTAACGCTGGGTGCTGGCATCAATTGCCGGATGGTTAAAATCGATGGTGAAGTCCAACGAAAAACCATTGTACGGCTTGAATTCAGCCCATTTGTCACCGTCTTCCACGCGAACGGTTTCTTTGATGCGAACAAATTTCTTGGCCACTTTAAGTTCATCGATACCGGCATCAAGCAGTAGATAGACGAACGGCGCAGCACTACCATCCATAATCGGGATTTCCGGGGCGTCAACTTCGATAACGATGTTGTCGATTCCCAGGCCCGCTAAAGCGGCGTTCAGGTGCTCAACGGTAGAAATCCGTACGTCATGCTCGTTGACCAGGCAAGTACAGAGCATGGTATCACGCACAGATTTGGCATCAGCCGGGAAATCTACCGGAGGATTCAAGTCGGTGCGACGATAGATGACCCCGGTATTTGCCGGCGCAGGGCGTAACGTCAGCGTGACTTTCTTGCCGGTATGTAAACCGACGCCAGTCGCCTGAACGATACGTTTAAGAGTCCTTTGTTTGATCATCGTATAATCTCGCCAAATAACCTATACAACCGAGAGTGTATATCACAATCGGCAGCGCAGTTTAGCACAAAGAGCGCTGAACCCCAACTTCCGGTTTATTCTTAGTCAGCCTGTTTACGCAAAAACGCCGGAATATCTAAATAATCCGGTTCTTTAGCCACTTGCGGCGTGGTGTCGTTAACCGCTTTCGCTGCTGGTTTTTGTTCCTGCTGCAGCGGTGCCATACCGTGCTGCTGGTAACGATCCATTACCGGCTGCTGGGTCTGCTTGTTAGTCACCAGGGTGATTTCCGGGCGTTTATCCATGCCGATACCGGTCGCAACAACGGTTACGCGCAGTTCGTCATTCATATCCGGGTCAAGGGACGTACCGATAACCACGGTGGCGTTATCAGACGCAAACGCACGAATGGTGTTACCCACGGTTTCAAACTCATCCAGACGCAGGTCGAAGCCCGCGGTGATGTTAACCAGAACGCCGCGTGCGCCGGACAGATCGATATCTTCCAGCAGCGGAGAGGAGATCGCCATTTCGGCTGCTTCTTCCGCACGGTCTTCACCGCTTGCCACGCCGGAGCCCATCATGGCGTAACCCATTTCAGACATCACGGTACGCACGTCGGCAAAGTCGACGTTCATCAGGCCCGGACGGGTGATCAGTTCCGCGATGCCCTGGACTGCACCTTTCAGTACATCGTTAGCTGCGCCAAACGCGTCCAGCAGAGAGATGCCGCGGCCAAGCACTTTCAGTAATTTGTCGTTAGGGATAGTGATCAGCGAGTCCACGTGCTTGGACAGCTCGGTGATCCCCTGCTCTGCGAAGGCCATACGCTTCTTGCCTTCGAAGTTGAATGGTTTTGTCACAACCGCAACGGTCAGAATGCCGAGGTCTTTGGCGACTTCAGCCACCACTGGCGCAGCGCCCGTACCCGTACCACCGCCCATACCAGCCGCGATAAACACCATGTCTGCGCCATCCAGGGCAGCGCGCAGCGCTTCGCGGTCTTCATCCGCAGCATTACGGCCCACTTCAGGATTCGCACCCGCGCCAAGGCCCTTGGTGATCCCGCTACCAATCTGGATAGTCTGTCCTACTGCGGTCTTACGCAATGCCTGGGCATCGGTATTTACCGCGAAGAATTCCACACCTTCGATGCGCTCGCGCACCATGTGTTCGACGGCATTACCACCGCCACCGCCGACGCCGATGACTTTAATCACCGCGTCATTGGTCAGTTCCATAGGTTCAAACATAGTTTCTCTCCGTTTTGTGCCTGTCGCCTGAGACCGCAAACTCAGCAGTCTCTTTTAAAATTAAAACTCTTTTCGCAGCCAACCGTTGAGTCGTTTAATCCACGAGCCGACTGAAGTCCGTTTTTCCGTTTCTGTTTCACCACTGAGATGGGTTTCTTTCCCGTAGTGCAACAGGCCTACCGCCGTCGAATAGTAAGGCTCCTGAGCATAGTCAGTAAGACCGGTAATATTCAATGGCTGCCCGATGCGCACCTGCGTATGGAATACGCGTTGCGCACAGGCGGCGAGGCCTTCAATTTGTGCTGCGCCGCCGGTTAAGACGATGCCAGCCGCAAGATGGTGTTTCACCCCTTGCTGACGCAACTGCTCCTGCAATTGCAAAATTTCTTCATTCACGAGGTTGAGCAACTCGGTATAACGCGGCTCTATCACCTCGGCAAGCGTTTGACGCTGTAAACTGCGCGGCGGACGCCCGCCCACGCTTGGCACTTCGACGCTTTCGTCTTTACCGACAATCGATCCCAGCGCGCAGCCGTGGCGCACTTTAATCGCCTCGGCATCGCTCGGCGGCGTGCCGAAGGCGTAGGCGATATCGCTGGTCACCACGTTCCCGGCATACGGGATCACTTTGGTATGACGCAGCGCACCGCCGGTATATACGGCGATATCCATTGTACCACCGCCGATATCCACGACACAGACGCCAAGTTCACGTTCATCCTCGGTCAGCACCGAATAGCTCGCCGCAAGACCGGCGAAAATGAGTTGGTCAACTTTAAGGCCACATCGTTCAACCGCTTTGACAATGTTTTTTGCCATATCGTTGTGGCAGGTGATCAAATGTACCTTAGCCTGCATGCGTACGCCCGATAACCCGACCGGATTTTTAATGCCTTCCTGATAATCGATGGCATATTCCTGGGGAATGACATGCAGAACGCGGTGTTCATCGCGCACACGCACCGATTTGGCCGTATGGACGACGTTCTCAACGTCTTCCTGGGTCACTTCCTCTTCCGAAATCGGCACCATACCGATTTCGTTCTGGCAACTGATGTGCTTACCCGATAGCGCCAGATACACCGAAGAAATCTGGCAATCCGCCATCAGTTCTGCCTGGTCGATGGCGCGCTGTACGCATTTCACCACCGACTCCAGATCGTTTACCCCGCCTTTGTCCATGCCACGGGAGGGGCAACTCCCGACGCCAATAATATTGACCATACCGTCGGGCAGAACTTCCCCTACTAAAGCGGCGACCTTTGCGGTCCCGATCTCTAGTCCAACTACCAGTTTTCTGTCCGTCGCCTTGATCATTGTTGTTCTGCCTGTGCCTGATTCTGTTGCTGATTAGGTTCTTCAACTGGCGCGGGTATCCAACCCACCGCCGCGCCTGAGTCGTAGCGCAAGTCGACATAACTGATTCGTTTTGCGTCAGCCTGCGACTGCTGTTGCAGAACCGGGTAAAGTTCTACAAACCGCGCCAGACGTTTCATCGTATCGCCTCTGCCCAGATTGAGCTTGATGTCATTTGTCAGCGTCAATTGCCAGGAGCGACGAGCGGTCATCGCCGCTTCCTTAACCGTGAACCTGTCCTTCGCCAGCACTTGTCCCATATCGCGATAACCCTGCAGCACTTCGTTTTCACTGCCTTCCGGGCCATACAGCATCGGTAAAATCTGTTTGCTGGTTCGCGAAGCCGGCACGCTGAACGCATTTCCCTGCGCGTCAATCATGTGCTGGTCATTCCAACGTGCTATGGGCACATATTCAACCAGATGAATCTTCAATTCGTCCGGCCACTGCTTTCTTACGCTCGCCTGCTTGATCCATGGCAAACGTTCGATTTGCTGCTGAATGATATTGACGTCCTGGGTCATAAACGTTCCTGGCGAACCTAAGGCCAGAATCGACTGACGAATATCATCATTGCGCGTGTAGTGCCGGTCTCCGGTCACTACCAGCTTTGATAAAGGAAGACGCTGCGCGTCTTCCATCCAGCCCAATACCACCCAACCGCCAAAAAACACGGTACATAACACGGCCAGCAGAAACAATATTCCTGCAAGTCGCGTTCCATTATTGCGGCTCGAGGTCGTGACTTCCTCAGGCCGGTTTCGGGTGTTTAGCGCCGCCTGCGACATATCACTCCGCCAATGCCAGAATACGGACAACTAACTGTGAAAAACTCAGTCCCGCCTGGCGCGCCGCCATGGGAACAAGACTGTGGCTGGTCATTCCCGGCGCGGTATTCACTTCCAGTAAATAAAACGCGCCATCGCTATCCAGCATCACGTCAACCCGTCCCCAACCCTGGCAACCCAGCGCGTTCCAGGCCTGAAGCACCAGCGCGTTCAGCGCACTTTCACGATCGGCTTCCAAGCCTGACGGGCAGAAATATTGAGTATCATCAGAGAGATACTTGGCCTCATAATCATAGAAGGTTCCAGCGGGTTGAATACGAATCGACGGTAAAATTTCTTCACCGAGGATCGCCACCGTAAATTCCGGGCCACTCAGCCACTTCTCAACCAGCACTTCTTCGTCATGTTCGAACGCTAAAGCCAGTGCGGCATCCAAGGTTTCTGACGTGTCGACTTTCGACATGCCCACGCTGGAGCCTTCACGGCTGGGCTTAACGATTAACGGCAAACCGAGTTCCGCAATCGCCTGGCACGTAGCGCCATCAAGCCCAGCGCTGAACGCTTTACGCGTTAACCCGACCCAGGGCGCGACCGGCAGTCCCGCACCTTTCCAGAGCAATTTTGTGCGCTGTTTGTCCATGGTGATCGCCGAAGCCATCACGCCGCTGCCGGTATACGGCAGATCCATAAACTCCAGCAGCCCCTGCAACGTCCCGTCTTCACCGCCCCGGCCATGCAGGGCGATAAAGACTTTATCGAAGCCTTCTTCTTTCAGGGTAGTAACCGGTGTGTCGCGCGGATCGACCGCATAGGCATCAACGCCACCTTCGCGCAGCCCTTTCAGCACCGCTGCGCCGGACTGTAAAGAGACCTCACGCTCGGCGGAAAAGCCGCCAAGCAGCACTGCAATTTTCTCAGCCATGTTGCTCATCCTCACGCGTTTGCGGCTGCAACTTTACTTCAGCCAGGTGGCGAGCAATCTTGCCGATGTTCCCGGCGCCCTGCACCAGAATTAAATCGTTGCCGGTTAACACCGGCGCCAGCATTTCAGCGACCTGTTTCGGCTCGGAAACCAGAATCGGGTCGATTTTGCCGCGCCCACGAATAGTGCGGCACAGCGAACGGCTATCCGCACCGGGGATCGCCGCCTCGCCTGCGGAATACACATCCAGCATTAACAGCGCGTCGACCTGCGACAGCACGTTGGCGAAGTCGTCATACAGATCGCGGGTACGGGTATAACGGTGCGGCTGAAAAATCATGACCAGGTTTTTATCCGGCCAGCCTGCCCGCGCCGCTTTAATAGTGGCGTCCACTTCTGTTGGGTGATGACCGTAATCATCCACCAGCATCGCGGTGCCCGGTTTCTCGTTCACGGCCGCCAGCGGGAATTCGCCCAGGAAATCAAAGCGACGACCGGTGCCCTGGAAGCTTTCCAGCGCCCGCAGGATGGCGTCATCCTCAATGCCTTCTTCGGTCGCAACCGCCACCGCTGCGGCGGCGTTGAGCGCGTTATGGCGGCCCGGCGCATTCAGCGTAACGTGCAGCTCCGGTTTATCCTGGCGAATGATAATAAAGTTGCCCTGCGGGCCTTTCTGCACATACTGCTCAACGCGCACGTCGGCATCTTCGCTAAAGCCATACGTGGTGGTCTGACGCCCAACGCGCGGCAACAGCTCGCGGATCACCGGGTCGTCAACGCACATCACCGCACGGCCATAAAACGGCAGGTTGTGCAGGAAGTTAATAAAGGTCTGTTTTAAGTTCTCGAAGTCACCCTGGTAGGTATCCATATGGTCGGCTTCGATATTGGTCACAATAGAGACCATCGGTTGAAGATGCAGGAACGACGCGTCGCTCTCATCCGCTTCAGCAATCAGGTAACGGCTGTGGCCCAGGCGCGCGTGTACGCCCGCCGCTTTCACCAGGCCGCCGTTGACAAACGTCGGGTCCAGGCCTGCTTCCGCGTAAATACTGGATACCATTGCCGTGGTCGTGGTTTTACCGTGTGTCCCGGCAATGGCGATGCCGTGACGAAAACGCATTAATTCGGCCAGCATTTCCGCGCGGCGGATCACCGGGATACGCGCTTCATGGGCCGCGACGATTTCCGGGTTATCCGCGGAAATCGCGCTTGAGACCACCACCACGCTGGCGTCGCTGACGTTTTCGGGGCGATGGTTGAAATAAATCGTGGCGCCTAAATCAGCCAGTTGCTGGGTTACCGGGTTGGGTGCCAGGTCGGACCCGCTAATTTGATACCCTTCATTCGCCAGCACTTCGGCAATACCGCCCATGCCAGCACCGCCGATGCCGACAAAATGAATGTGCCGGACGCGACGCATCTCGGGCACGATAGAACGCAGTTTCGCCAGTTGTTGTGTATTCATTCTTCTAAAGCCTTTGGCATCAACGCCTTAACATCTCAACATCACGCGGATCAAAAAGTTGTCCGCAAGAATTACGCCTGTGTAACGGCGCGTACTTCATTGGCTACCCGTTCAGTAGCATCCACAATGGCCGCACCGCGCGCCCGCTTTGCCATCGCCAGCAGGGTTGGACGATCCCATCCCGCCAGCGTTTCGCTCACCGCATCGACGGTAAATTGTGGCTGTTCGAAAATCTTCGCCGCCCCGGCTTTCTCTAGGGGAAGCGCATTCCAGTACTGTTGGCGATCTTTGTGCTGGAAAGGCACAAACAGCGCGGGCAGACCAGCTGCGGCGAGCTCGCTCACGGTTAATGCCCCGGAGCGGCATACCACCACGTCGGCCCAGCTATAGGCCGCCGCCATATCATCAATAAATTCGGTTACTTTATGCTGCGGTTGACCGGCTGCGGCGTAAGCCTGCTGCACCTCGTTCAACGCGCCTTTACCGCACTGGTGCCAGAGCGTGATTTTCTCACCCAGACGCCCTGCCACCTGCGGCATAGTCTGGTTGAGAATACGCGCGCCCTGAGACCCGCCCACCACTAACACCCGCACCGGACCTTCGCGGCCAGCCAGCCGCTGTTCCGGCTCCGGCAGCGCCAATACGTCGGTACGTACCGGATTACCCACCACATCCGCATTGGGGAATGCGCCGGGGAACGCCTGCATCACTTTGCGGGCAATTTTCGCCAGCCATTTGTTGGTCAGCCCGGCAATGCCGTTCTGCTCGTGCAGCACAACCGGAATGCCCAGCGACCAGGCTGCCAGGCCACCAGGCCCGGAAACATAACCGCCCATGCCCAATACCACGTCCGGCTGATAGCGTTTCATGATGGCGCGCGCCTGACGCCAGGCGTTAAAGATACGCATCGGTGCCAGTAGTAGCGCTTTTACGCCTTTGCCGCGCAACCCGGAGATGCGGATAAAATCGATCTCGATGCCGTGACGTGGCACCAAATCCGCTTCCATCCGGTCAGCCGTTCCCAGCCAACGCACCTGCCAGCCCTGGGCCATTAAATGGTGCGCCACGGCCAGTCCCGGGAACACATGTCCCCCGGTGCCGCCAGCCATCACCATTAACCGTTTCGTCTGGCCGCTCATCGGGCACTCCTTGTAAACGCCTGCGCCTTTTCCAGACGCGTTTCGTAGTCAATCCGTAACAACAGCATGATCGCGGTCGACATAATAATTAAGCTGGAACCACCGTAACTGATCAGCGGCAGCGTCAGGCCTTTGGTCGGCAACATCCCCGCCGCCGCCCCGACGTTGACCAGCGCCTGGAAGCTAAACCAAATGCCGATGGAACACGCCAGGAACCCGGAAAAACGTTGGTCGATCTCCAGAGCGCGGCGGCCAATCGACATGGCGCGAAAAGCGACGAAGAATACCATCAAAAGGGCCAGTACTACACCGATATACCCCAGCTCTTCGCCGATGATCGAGAAGATAAAGTCGGTGTGCGCTTCCGGCAGATACTCCAGTTTTTGTACCGAATTGCCTAACCCTTGCCCCCAAAGTTCGCCACGGCCAAACGCCATCAGCGATTGCGTTAGCTGATAGCCGCTGCCAAACGGATCTTCCCACGGGTTCCAGAACGAGGTCACACGCCGAATACGGTAAGGCTCCGCGAGGATCAGCAGCACCACCGCTGATATACCCATGCCGATAATGGCGATGAACTGCCAGAGCTTGGCACCCGCGAGAAACAGCATCGCCAGGGTAGTCACAAACAGCACCACTACCGTACCGAGGTCAGGCTGAGCAAGCAGCAGCACCGCCATCACCAGAATCACGCCCATCGGTTTTAAGAATCCGCGCAGGTTGTTTCGGACTTCATCTACCTTGCGCACCAGGTAGTTGGACAGATAACAAAACAGCGACAGCTTGGAAAATTCCGCGGGCTGGATACGCAGCGGGCCAAGAGCAATCCAGCGCGACGCACCGTTAACCGAGCTACCCACGACCAGTACAATCAGCAGCATCACGATAGAGGCGATCAGCAGCGCGGCACTGTAGCGCTGCCAGACTTCCATCGGCATCCGCAGCGTGACCATCGCCAGCATAAACGCCAGGAAGATATAGATAGCGTCACGCTTGGCGAACAGGAACGGATCGTCCGCCAGCCGTTGCCCAACGGGCATTGACGCCGAGGTCACCATAATAAAGCCCACCGCCGCCAGGCCCAGCGTCAACCACAGCAGCGTGCGGTCGTACATCACGAGGCTATTGGCGTCTTTATCCCTGGACCCCATTACCCAGCCTTTCAGCGCCACAAACAGCCATGCCAGGATACCGAATCCCGGGAAGCGTGGAACGCGCAGGCGAGGAAAAGACAACCGCATCAGCCTAACTCCTTCGCCAGGCGAGTAAACACATCGCCGCGTTGTTCAAAGTTTTTAAACTGATCCAGGCTGGCGCAGGCCGGTGACAGCAGCACCATATCTCCTGGCTGCACCTTGCCGGCAATAATGCGCATGGCGTCTTCCATGGTGGCAGTTTGCTCCGCCACTTCCGGGCGCAGCGCCGCCAGTTCCGCACCATCGCGGCCAAAGCAGTAAAGCCGAATACGATCGCCCTGCAAATAGCGATTGAGCGGAGAAAAGTCAGCGGATTTGCCGTCGCCGCCCAGCAGCAGATGCAGGGTGCCGTCAATATGCAAACCGTTCAGCGCCGCTTCGGTACTGCCGACGTTGGTGGCTTTGGAATCGTTGATCCAGCGCACGCCGTTATGCTCGTAAGCCATCTGGAAGCGGTGCGCCAGGCCGGTAAAGGTGGTCAGCGCTTTCAGGCTGCTGGAGCGCGGCAGACCGACGGCATCGGCTAACGCCAGCGCCGCCAGGGCATTGGTGTAGTTGTGACGCCCGACGATTTTCATCTCTTTGGCATTGAGGATCTTCTCGCCTTTCACCCGCAGCCAGGTATCACCCTGCTGATAGTTCAGATGGTAATCCCCGACGTCGATGCCGAAACTCACGCAGCGCTCGTCCGCTCCGCGCACTGGCATCGTCAGGGCATCGTCGGCGTTGACCACGCAGACTTCGGCATTCTCGTAAATCTTCAGTTTGGCGGCGCGGTATTGCTGAAGACCAAAGGGATAGCGATCCATATGATCTTCAGTCACGTTGAGCACCGTAGCGGCTTTGGCTCGCAGGCTGTACGTGGTTTCCAGTTGGAAGCTGGAAAGCTCCAGTACATACAGTTCTTTTTCCGCATCCAGCAGCATCAACGCTGGCAGGCCGATATTGCCGCCCACGCCCACGCTGACGCCCGCCGCTTTCGCCATTTCACCCACCAGGGTGGTGACGGTGCTTTTGCCGTTCGAACCGGTGATGGCAACAATCGGTGCCTGCGCTTCACGGCAGAACAGTTCAATATCGCCGATGATCTCTACGCCTGCGTCCGCCGCCGCGCTCAGGGAAGGATGCGCCAATGCCATACCGGGACTGGCGACGAGCAGATCTGCATTCAGCAGCCACTCATCGTTCAACGAGCCGAGATGGCGTTCGACAGTTTCAGGAAGATTATCAAGACCCGGCGGCGCCTGGCGGGTATCCATCACGCGCGGCGTGACGCCGCGCGCCAGGAAGAAGTCCACGCAGGAAAGCCCGGTTAATCCGAGACCAATGATGACGACGTTCTTACCCTGATAATCTGCCATGATTAACGTACCTTCAGCGTCGCCAGGCCAATCAGCACCAGCATCAGCGAAATAATCCAGAAGCGCACAATCACGCGCGGTTCTGGCCAGCCTTTCAGTTCATAGTGATGGTGAATCGGTGCCATGCGGAAAATACGTTGCCCGCGCAGTTTGAACGATCCAACCTGGAGGATCACCGACAGGGTCTCCACCACAAACACGCCGCCCATGATCACCAGCAGGAATTCCTGGCGCAGCAGCACCGCGATAATGCCCAGCGCACCGCCCAGGGCCAGGGAACCGACGTCGCCCATAAAGACCTGCGCCGGATAGGTGTTGAACCACAGGAAGCCAAGCCCCGCGCCGACAATCGCCGTACAGACAATCACTAATTCGCCCGCATGCCGTAAGTAAGGGATATGCAGATAGCTGGCGAAATTCATGTTACCCGTTGCCCAGGCCACCAGCGCGAAACCCGCCGCCACGAATACGGTCGGCATAATCGCCAGCCCGTCCAGGCCGTCGGTCAGGTTGACCGCGTTACCAGTACCGACAATCACGAAATAGGCGAGGATCACGTAGAAGATGCCCAACTGCGGCATCACGTCTTTAAAGAACGGCACCACCAGTTCAGTGGCTGGCGTGTCTTTGCCCACCATATACAGGGCAAACGCCACGGTCAGCGCAATCACCGACATCCAGAAGTATTTCCAGCGGGCAATCAGGCCCTTAGTGTCTTTACGCACCACTTTGCGGTAATCATCCACAAAGCCGACCGCGCCATAACCCACCAGCACGAACAGTACGCACCAGACGTAAGGGTTGGAAGGATAGGCCCACAGCAGCACGGAAACCACGATGGAGGTCAGGATCATGATCCCGCCCATGGTCGGCGTGCCGCGCTTGCTGAAGTGTGACTCCGGGCCATCGTTACGCACGACCTGGCCGAAGGACAATTTTTGCAGATGCGCAATCATGCGCGGCCCCATCCATAATGAAATGAACAGAGCGGTCAGCAGGCTGACAATGGCGCGAAACGTCAGATAGGAAAAGACGTTGAAGCCGGAATAATATTTGACCAAATGCTCGGCCAGCCAAACTAACATGTCGCGTTCTCCTGTAATGCGCGAACCACCTCTTCCATGGCAGAGCTGCGTGAACCCTTCACTAAAATCGTCATAATGGTATGTTCCGCGCGTAACGCCCTGAGACGTTCGATCACGGATTTTTTATCCTGGTAATGTTCACCCACACCGCTGGCCTGGCTCAAAATTTCGCTGGCGTTGCCGACGCTGAGTACTTTATCGATGTTGGCCGCTTTCGCCGCTTCGCCCACTTCGCGATGACAGGCGTCGGACTCCGCGCCCAACTCCGCCATATCACCCACCACCATTACCCGGTAGCCCGGCATTTCGCTCAGCACCTGCGCGGCTGCGGTCATCGAACCGACGTTAGCGTTGTAGCTGTCGTCCAGCAGCAACTGGTTTTCAGCCAGCTGGACCGGGAACAGACGGCCCGGTACGGCTTTTAATTTCGCCAGACCGGCTTTTATGGCGTCATGGCCTGCGCCCACCGCTGTCGCCAGCGCGCTCGCCGCGAGGGCATTGGCGATATTGTGACGGCCAGGCAACGGCAGCAGCACATCCACATCGCCCGTCGGGGTGACAATCGTCAGCTCGGTGCCGTGGCTGGTGATATGAATATTGGTGGCGCTGAAATCACTTCCGGCTGCATTGGGTGAAAAACGCCACACTTTGCGATCGCCGATAATTTCCTGCCAGTTAAGCCAGTCGTTGTTATCCGCGTTCAGGATCGCGATGCCGTCTGCGGTCAGGCCGGAGAAAATCTCCCCTTTCGCTTTTGCAACGCCTGCCAGCGAGCCAAAGCCTTCCAGATGCGCGGCGGCGAGATTATTCACCAGCGCCGCTTCCGGACGGGTAAGCCCAACGGTCCAGGCGATCTCGCCCTGGTGGTTAGCGCCCAGTTCAATCACCGCATACTGATGCTCCGGCGTCAGACGCAGCAATGTCATCGGCACGCCGATGTCATTATTTAGATTGCCCGCAGTAAAAAGCGTGTTGCCGCATTCGCTGAGGATGGCTGCCGTCATCTCTTTAACCGAGGTTTTGCCCGATGAGCCGGTTAATGCCACGATGCGCGCCGGTACCTGCGAGCGCACCCACGCCGCCAGTTCGCCGAAAGCGAGGCGCGTATCGTTAACGATAATCTGTGGCAGTGCCGCATCGACCGGGCGGCTGACCAGCAACGCGCCTGCCCCGCCCTGCTGCGCGGTTTGCGCAAAATCATGGGCGTCAAAACGTTCGCCTTTGAGCGCCACAAACAGGCAGCCTGGCGTGAGTTTGCGGGTATCGGTGGTTACCGCATCAATAATGCGATCGCCGCCGCGCAACTCGCCGCCCAGCAGCGTGGCGAGTTTTTCGAGAGAAACCGGGATCATGCCACCACTCCCAACAGACGCGCAGCGGTCACACGATCTGAATAGTCCAGACGACGAGTGCCAACGATTTGATAATCTTCATGCCCTTTACCGGCAATCAGCACCACATCGTTTTCTTTAGCCTGCATAATGGCGTTAGTCACCGCTTCGGCACGGCCTTCTACGGCGCGCGCGCGACCGGCATCCAGCATGCCCGCCAGGATATCGGTGATAATCGCTTTGGGATCTTCGGTACGCGGGTTGTCATCGGTGACCACAACCACATCGGCGAACTGCTCGGCAATCGCACCCATCAGCGGACGTTTGCCTTTATCGCGATCGCCGCCGCAGCCGAAGACGCACCACAGTTTACCGGCGCAGTGTAACCGCGCGGCCTGCAACGCTTTTTCCAGCGCATCAGGGGTATGGGCGTAATCCACGACCACGGTAGGCTTGTTCGGCGCGCTGAACACTTCCATACGACCACACACCGGCTGTAGGCGGGATGCGGTTTCCAGCAGAGCCGGAAGCGGATAATCCAGCGCCAACAGGGTTCCCAGCGCCAGCAACAGGTTGCTGACGTTAAACGCGCCCATCAGGCGGCTTTCGATTTCACCGTTGCCCCAGGAGGAGTCAAAGCGGATCGTCGCCCCGCTGTCGTGATAGTGCACTTCGCTGGCTTTCAGCCAGCGGCCACGGCAGGCCGGGTTGATATTGTCTTCCATCGAGACCGCAACGGCGTCTGGCAGTTTCGCCAGCCAGCGGCGACCTACTTCATCATCGGCATTGATGATGGACTGACCGTAATAATGAGAGGAGAACAGCAGCCATTTCGCGGCTTCGTAGCTCTCCATATCGCCGTGATAATCGAGATGATCTCGGCTTAAATTAGTAAACACCGAGGCCGCAAACGTCAGCGCCGCAACGCGGTGCTGCACCAGGCCGTGGGAAGAGACTTCCATCGCAGCAAACGTCGCGCCCTGGTCCGCCAGGCCGCCCAGTACCTGCTGAACATCCACCGCAGAGCCGGTGGTGTTTTCCGTCGGGCTGACTTTACCCAACAGGCCATTACCCACGGTGCCCATTACGGCGCTGGTTTCGCCCAGCAGTTGGCTCCACTGCGCCAGCAATTGCGTCGTGGTGGTTTTGCCGTTGGTGCCCGTTACGCCAACCAGGCGCAGTTGCTGGCTTGGCTCATGGTAAAAACGGCCCGCCAACGCAGACAGCCGCTCATTTAACTGTTCGAGAAAGATAACCGGAACGCCGTGGATTTCACGGACTTCACCGTCAGTGGCTTCGCCTTTCGCTTCCGCCACAATGGCAGCTACACCTTGCGCTATCGCCTGCGGGATAAACCGACGCCCGTCCGCCTGATGACCGACCACAGCTACAAAAAGGTCACCCGCGGCAGCCACACGGCTGTCGAGCGTCATTTCTCGTAGCGCGCGCGCGGGTAAACCCGTTACCCACGGCGCAAGAAGGTCGCGCAAATTACGATCTGCCACCTGTTCCCTCTGCTTGATTGATTACAAATTCACTTTTTTCGCCCGTCGCCAGGGCATCTGGTTCGATATTCATGGTGCGTAATACGCCGCCCATAATGGCTCCGAACACCGGTGCAGATACGGCACCACCGTAATATTTACCTGCCTGCGGGTCGTTGATGACCACCACCAGCGCAAAGCGCGGATGGCTCGCCGGTGCGACGCCCGCGGTGTAAGCAATGTATTTGTTGATATAGCGCCCGTCCGGGCCGACTTTTTTCGCCGTACCGGTCTTGATGGCAATGCGATAACCTTTGATCGCCGCTTTCACGCCGCCGCCGCCAGGCAGCGCCACGCTTTCCATCATATGCACCACGGTACGCACGACTGATTCATTAAAGATGCGCTCGCCGGGAACCGGCGGGTCGACTTTGGTGATCGACAGCGGGCGATAAACACCATAGCTGCCAATCGTCGCGTAGACTCGCGCTAACTGTAACGGGGTTACCATTAGCCCGTAGCCGAAAGAGAAGGTGGCCCTCTCTATGTCAGACCACCGTTGTTTTTGAGGATATAAGCCACTGCGTTCTCCGACCAACCCCAAATTGGTCGCTTTACCCAGTCCAAAACGTGAGTAAGTATCTACCAACGCTGAGGACGGCATCGCTAACGCCAGCTTTGAAACACCGACGTTACTCGACTTCTGTAACACCCCGGTCAGGGTTAATTCGCTATAGCGCGCCACGTCTTTGATCTCATGACCATTGATGCGGTACGGCACAGTATTTAGTACGGTATTTTCATTGACCACGCCGCGCTGTAACGCCGTCATCACCACCATCGGCTTCACCGTGGAACCCGGTTCGAAAACGTCAGTAATGGTGCGGTTACGCATAATATCTTTCGGCGTGCCCGAGATGTTATTCGGGTTATAAGAGGGGCTGTTGGCCATGGCCAGCACTTCACCGGTGTTCACGTCCACCAGCACGGCGCTCCCGGATTCGGCTTTGTTGAACGCCACGGCGTTGTTCAGTTCACGGTAAACCAGCGCCTGTAAGCGCTCATCGATACTTAGCGCCAGGTTGTGCGCCGCCTGGCTGTCGGTAGAAGAGATATCTTCAATGACGCGGCCATAGCGATCTTTACGCACAATACGCTCACCCGGCTGGCCGGTAAGCCATTTATCGAAGCTTTTTTCAACGCCTTCAATCCCCTGGCTATCCACGTTGGTAAAACCAATGAGATGAGCGGTCACTTCGCCGGAAGGATAGTAACGACGAGATTCATCGCGCAGGTGGATGCCGGGCAGTTTAAGTTTTTTGATGTAATCGCCGATGTCCGGGTTGACCTGGCGGGCAAGGTAAATAAAGCGTCCTTTCGGGTTGGCGTTAATTCGTGAGGCCAGCTGGTCCAGCGGCAATTTCAGGGCATCGGACAGCGCTTTCCAGCGGTTATCGAGGGTAATGCCGCCTGCGTCGTGCAGCTCTTTAGGATCGGCCCATACCGCTCTTACCGGCACGCTGACCGCGAGTGGGCGACCGGAGCGGTCGGTAATCAGGCCGCGCGAGGTCGCCACTTCCTGTACGCGCAGCGAGCGCATATCGCCCTGGCGCACCAGCATGTCGGGCGCAATGATCTGCAGCCAGGCGACGCGCGCCAGCAGTAAAGAGAGCGCCAGCAAAATACACCCGCAGAGCAACGCAAAACGCCAACCTATAAAGTTGGCCTGTTCTTCCTGGCGTTTCGGTTTAAGCGTTTTTGCCGCTGCTCTCATGCCTGTTGTAAGTCCTTATTTCTGAACCACGATATTTTCCTGGGATGGATCGACATGCTGCAGTTGCAGCTTTTCGGTGGCGATCCGCTCAACCCGGCTGTGGTCGCCGAGTGCGTTTTCTTCAAGGATCAGGTTGCGCCATTCGATGTCCAGCGCATCACGTTCCAGTACCAGTTGCTCACGCTGCGCCGTCAGAAGACGGGTGTGGTGAGCGGTGGTCACCACGGAAATTGCGGTGACGATAATAATAATGAACAGGCAGAGTGGCAGTTTCCCGTGTCGCAACAGATCGCTGCCGATCACGCCAGGCAAGGCATGGCGCTCGTTGCTTCCTAACGATCCGGTAACTTTGCTGAGGGTCTCCGTCACTCTGCCGATCATGCGTTCGTCCTTTCTGCTATACGCAGCACTGAACTACGGGCACGTGGATTTTCCGCCACTTCTTCTTCGCCCGGCATCAACTTGCCTAATGCTCGTAAATAACGACCGCCCAGTTTACTGAGTTGCGCTTCTGTCATCGGAAGTCCTGCGGGCACCTGGGGGCCACGGCTTTGCTCGCGCATAAAGCGTTTGACCAGCCGATCCTCCAGCGAGTGGAAACTGATGACAGAAAGGCGTCCTCCCGGAGCCAGTACGTCAAGCGAGCCTTTTAGCGCCAGCTCGATCTCCTCGAGTTCACTGTTCACCCAAATACGTACCGCCTGAAACGTGCGGGTCGCCGGGTGCTTAAATTTGTCTTTTACCGGGGTCGCTGCGGCAACCACTTCGGCTAATTCTTTGGTGCGGGTCATCGGCTGTTCACGATTGCGCTCAACGATGGCGCGCGCGATGCGTTTCGCGAAACGCTCTTCGCCATAGGCTTTCAGTACCCAGGTGATGTCGCTCTCTTCTGCTGAGAGCAGCCATTCGGCGGCAGATTGGCCGCGTGTCGGGTCCATACGCATATCCAGCGGCCCGTCGCGCATAAAGGAGAAACCGCGCTCTGCGTCGTCAAGCTGCGGTGAAGAAACGCCAAGATCGAGAAGGATGCCGTCGATCTTCCCCTGAAGATCGCGGTCACGTACGTAGTCCGCCAGCGCAGAAAACGGACCATGCACAATAGAAAAGCGCGGATCGTCGATCGCGTTTGCGGCTTCAATAGCCTGAGGATCGCGATCGATCGCCATCAGCCTGCCTTCCGGCCCAAGCTGGGACAAAATCAAACGCGAGTGACCACCGCGACCAAATGTGCCATCGATGTAGATGCCATCAGGACGAATATTCAGGCCGTTAACGGCCTCGTCGAGCAGCACCGTTTTATGTTTATAATTTTCCATCATTTTTTATAAGGACAAATCCTGCAACCTCTCTGACATCACTTCAGTAGAGGACTGCTCTGCGTCTATGTCTTCCTTGACCCGTTGATACCAGGTCGTTTCGTCCCACAGCTCAAATTTATTGAACTGCCCGACCAGCATCACTTCTTTGGTAAGTCCGGCATGCTGCCTTAACACAGGGGTTAACAGCAGACGTCCGGCACTGTCCATCTGACATTCACTGGCATGCCCTAACAGCAGCCGTTGCACACGGCGCTCGTTGGGGTTCATGCTCGACAGACGCGATAGCTTTTGTTCAATCACTTCCCATTCAGGAAGCGTATAAAGCAGCAGGCAGGGGTGATGGATGTCGATGGTGCAAACCATCTGACCGGCAGCGGTCTCGATCAGTTGTTCCCTATAGCGGGTAGGCACGGATAACCGCCCTTTACTGTCGAGGTTTACTAACGAAGCGCCACGGAACATGCCAGCCTCACCCTGTTAAGCCCCTTTCCACCACAATATCCCACAAATTCCCACCTTAGGGAGTTTACGGAGCGGAGGAAAAGCTTGTCAAGCCAGCACCAGGGCTGGAATTAACAAATTATCCGTTCCAAAGGAGGAGAAGAGCTAATTTAAAAAGCTGCGTTTAAAGCGAGGCAAAATTAACGTCATGAATATTTGTAAGAAAAACGACGAATAAACCGGGTGGGGTAAAATCGACTATTTACGTACAAAAAAAATACAAAGTGCCGAGTTTGCGACGCGAGCGGCATTTTAAGGCAAATCGCGTGGGCTGAACAGCGACTCCTGCCGTTCGGCTGTGTGAATCATTCTGGATCGCGGTAAGAATAAAGTTATTTTACCGCCGCTTATTGTTCTCCACATGTTACAAAATGATTCAAAGGAAATATTAATTTACTGCTTATCGAATATTAATCCTTCGTTTGAAGCCGTTATTTAATAATTTAAGAAATACGTACTTTAAGTACGGAATAATCCGAATATTAAAAAAGGCAGCCTGGGCTGCCTTTATCAGAAAATTAACGACGGCTTAGACTGCCGCGTTTAAACAGATTACGCTTTATCCGCGTGAGACCCGGTTTTGGTTTGCGCGGCTCATCAAGGCTTGCCAGCACCAGTTCAAGGACACGCTCGGCCACATCACGATGACGTTGCGCCACGGCCAGTACCGGACATTGCAGGAAATCGAGCAGTTCATTATCCCCGAAGGTGGCGATGGCCAGATCGGTCGGCAAACGGCCTTCGCGTTTCAACGTCACATCCATGACGCCTTGCAGCAGGGCAAATGACGTCGTGAACAGCGCCTGCGGCATTGGATGGGTTTCCAGCCATTTCTCGAAAAGCTGCCCAGCGGCTTCTCTTTCATAGCTGTTGGCATACAGGTAATGCACCTCCCGGGGATCGTCTTTCCACGCGGTGCGAAACCCCTGCTCGCGTAAAAAGCTGACCGACAGTTCCGGCAGCGCCCCCATATACAATACGGTTTGCGCCGGGAATTTACGTAATTCGCCCGCCAGCATTTCTGCATCGTCCTGATCGGCGCCCACTACGCTGGTAAAGTGCTCGCGATCCAGGGCGCGATCCAGCGCGACGATGGGGAATGAATTATTCGCCCAGCGTTGATAGAACGGGTGTTCAGGCGGTAAGGAGGTAGAAACGATAATGGCGTCAACCTGGCGCTGTAAAAGATGCTCTATACAGCGCATCTCGTTATCGGGCTGATCTTCAGAACAGGCGATCAGCAGTTGATAGCCACGCTGCCGGGCCTGGCGTTCGAGATAATTGGCAATTCGCGTATAGCTGGTGTTTTCAAGATCGGGGATCACTAAGCCGATCGAGCGCGTCCTGCCTGCGCGCAATCCCGCCGCCACCGCGTTTGGGTGGTAGTTATGCTCACGCACGACCGCCATCACTTTTTCGACAGTTTTATCGCTCACACGATACTGTCGGGCTTTTCCATTAATGACGTAGCTCGCCGTTGTGCGCGATACCCCTGCCAGTCGCGCGATTTCATCCAGTTTCACAATTGCCCCTTAGTGAATGACATACTCCATAGCCTTATTAGGGTTATAGCAAAATCCATAACATCTAAACGCAGAATAATACCCTGAGCAACTGCTTTTGCGCGCTCTTGCTGGCATTCAGGCAAAAAAAAGCCCGGTGAGTCATGCCGGGCCCGTTTATTCATTTATGTTTCGCGTTACCGCATAATCTTATCACCGCGCGACAGCCCGACAACACCGGAACGCGCCACCTCGACGATTTTCGCCACATCGCGGATGGTCGCGAGGAACGCGTCCAGTTTATCGCTGGTGCCAGCCAACTGTACGGTATACATCGATGGCGTCACATCAATAATAGAACCACGGAAGATCTCGGTGTTGCGTTTGACTTCATCGCGGCCATAGCCGCTGGCCTGAATCTTCACCAACATGATTTCACGTTCGACGTGAGCGCCCTGCCCCAGTTCGTTCACGCGCAGCACATCAACCAGCTTGTGCAGCTGCTTTTCGATCTGCTCAAGAACTTTGGCATCGCCCACCGTCTGGATGGTCATGCGCGACAGCGTAGGATCTTCTGTCGGCGCAACGGTAAGGCTTTCGATGTTATAGCCGCGCTGGGAGAACAAGCCAATCACCCGTGACAATGCGCCCGATTCGTTTTCCAGTAACACAGATAGTATCCGGCGCATGCTTATGTCCTCTCCGTTTTGCTTAACCACATTTCATCCATCCCGCCGCCACGAATATGCATCGGGTAAACGTGCTCAGTGCCGTCCACGGTGACATCGACAAACACCAGGCGGTTATTGCGCACCTGCTCCAGGGCTTCGCTTAATTTGCTTTCCAGTTCATCAGGGCGGGTAATGTTGATGCCGATGTGCCCGTAAGCCTGCGCCAGGCGAGCGAAGTCCGGCAGTGATTCCATATAAGACTGCGAATGGCGGCCGGAATAAATCATGTCCTGCCACTGCTTCACCATGCCGAGATAGCGGTTGTTCAGGTTTAGCACCAGCACCGGTAGCTCATATTGCAGCGCGGTGGACAGTTCCTGAATGTTCATTTGGATGCTGCCATCCCCGGTCACGCAAATCACCGTTTCATTCGGCAGGGCCAGCTTGACGCCCAGCGCCGCAGGCAAACCAAATCCCATGGTGCCGAGGCCGCCGGAGTTTATCCAACGACGCGGTTTATCGAATGCATAATAAAGTGCAGCAAACATCTGATGCTGCCCAACGTCAGACGTAACATACGCATCGCCGTGAGTTAAACGGTGAATGGTTTCAATCACCGCCTGAGGTTTAATGCTTTCACCGGCGGTGCTATAGCCCAGACATTTGCGCGCACGCCAGACTTCAATTTGCTGCCACCAGTCGCGGATATCATCCAGCGCCTGCGCACTTTCTTCCTGCTCCAGCAATTCCAGCATCTGTTCCAGCACCAGCCCCGCGTCGCCCACGATGGGAATATCCGCAGACACTGTTTTAGAAATAGACGCCGGGTCGATATCGATATGCAGCACCGTGGCATTCGGGCAGTACTTCGCCAGATTGTTGGTGGTGCGGTCGTCAAAGCGCACGCCAACGGCAAAAATGACATCGGAGTGGTGCATCGTCATATTGGCTTCGTAAGTACCGTGCATGCCCAACATGCCTAACGACTGACGATGCGAGCCGGGAAACGCGCCCAACCCCATTAAAGAAGAGGCGACCGGCAGGTTGAGCTTTTCAACCAGGCGGCGCAGCTGCGCGTCACAACCCGAATTGATCGCGCCGCCGCCCACATACAGAACCGGTTTTTTCGCGGCGAGCAGCGTCTGGAGCGCGCGTTTGATTTGGCCCTTATGCCCCTGGGTGGTGGGATTATAAGAACGCATGCTGACGGAGTCGGGCCAGACGTACGGCATCTTTTTCGCGGGGTTAAGAATATCTTTCGGCAAATCGACCACGACCGGGCCTGGACGGCCGCTGGCGGCCAGCCAAAAGGCTTTCTTCAGCACGGTCGGGATGTCTTCGGTTTGCTTCACAAGGAAGCTGTGCTTCACCACCGGGCGGGAAATCCCCACCATGTCGCATTCCTGGAATGAGTCATAGCCAATCAGCGATGTCGCCACCTGGCCGGAGAGCACAACGAGTGGAATCGAATCCATATAAGCAGTGGCGATGCCGGTAATGGCGTTGGTCGCCCCAGGACCAGAGGTCACCAGCACCACGCCCACCTCACCAGTGGCGCGAGCCAGACCATCCGCCATGTGTACGGCAGCTTGCTCATGCCGCACCAGTATATGGTCAATCCCGCCAATCGTATGCAGCGCGTCATAGATATCCAGCACGGCCCCGCCGGGGTAGCCGAAAACCTGTTTCACGCCCTGGTCGATCAGCGATTGAACCACCATCTCGGCTCCAGACAACATCTCCATCATTTGCCTCCAGGCTTTTGTTTTCTTTCAACGGCGGAAATCATGTTCTCGCCGTTGCGATGCGCTTTATGATCTCTCATAACATAACCGCTCGGGATCGGGCAGGCAATTGAGCCGCCATTGCGGTCGCCGTAACGCTTTTTTTCGGTTTAGCGGGCAAATCACGCGCAATTGCGAGAAAGCTCTGGAAGAAGCGAATGTTATGGCGGGATATTTTATAAGTGTTGAGGATTACAGCGAGAGATCAAGTAAAACGGCAAGAGAAAACGGCCTCAAGGCACGACAGGATAAATAACCAGAATTGCGTTAAAAAACAGGAAAACCGAATGGTTTCCCATTCGGCCTTTATTAATAATCTTATTTCTTACAGATTCTGATCAGCAACTCTTCCATCCACTGATGTCCTTTGTCGCGCCCCGCCGCTTCATGCCAGGACAGATAGCAGGTACGGCGATTGAGTTCTAAGGGCAGCGTCAGAATATCCAGGCTCAGGGTTGCAATAAATTCTTCTGCCAGCCAACGAGGCGCAATAGCGACCAGATTGGTTTGCGAAACCACATTCAGGACGCTGGTCATTGCCATTCCCTGATAAGCGATAACGCCCTGTTTTTCGGTGGTGTCATACCAGGGCGCGCTAAATGAACCAAAACGCTCTAGCGCGACAACCGCATGTTGTTCACGGTACACGCCCTGTTCATTCGTAAAATCTTTTTTCCGGGGATGTGATTTACTGCACACCAAAACCATCTCATCCTCAAATAACGGTACGCAGGAAAACTCTGGTCGCCGGAAAACATCATAGCTAATAACAAATTCCGTTTCCTGATAGCGCAACTGATGCTCGATATTTTGATTCAGGGATGATTTAAATGCCAAATGAATATTAGGAGCAATATTCGTCACACTATTATAAATAATTGACGTTAAGAGATTATCTAACGGGCTGCATACGCAGAGGTTAAATAAGCGTTCGCTGCTTAGCGGTTCGAAACCGGACCCTGGCAGTTCATTTTGCACTAACTGCAACGCCTGGCGGATGGAACCGAAAAGCTGGCACGCGCGCATAGTTGGCTGAATGCCGCGCCCATAACGCACAAAAAGTTCGTCATTAAACATCACCTTAAGACGGGACACCGCATTACTGACCGCTGGCTGTGACATCCCCAGCAGGTGCGCTGCACGGGTGATATTCTGTTCCTGCATAACGGCGTCGAAAACGGTCAATAAATTGAGGTCTACCGAGCGCAATTGCGGTTTTAATCCCTCAGTTACGGGAAAATGTTCAATATGATTATCAGGCATAAACCACTCCAATGATACATTGTTGCCCTTCCTGGCAACCTTATTGGAACGCACTCTGTTGCGCATTCAGGAAAAAACAGTGACAACTTATAAATAATGCAGTGACAGGTTTATTTGTACAATTCCCGTGGGTAACCTTCAACATTTACGCACAGAGTACAAAATTCCACTCTCAGTCCAGTTTTCTACTCATGGATCGTTTTGTCACGAGCGATAATCAAAACATAATCTATGAAAATTCTCAATAATTCACCGGGTGAATTATCATTTTAGGAATATTAAAATATCGCATTCATTAATCCTCTCCGTTTCACACAAGGCATTAACAAACAACTCGCCCGGTGGCGTTGGAAATATCTTAAAATATAATAAGTTCGTAATAACCCGGCTCTATCACTAATAAAAATTCTTATTTCCTCGCAGGTTAGATAAGCATCCTGTGTCACAAAAAAAGATTTTCACGCGCCCTCCACCTGCAAAATAATCGATTGTGGTTTTTTGTGTTTTTTAGCACATTACGCTAAATATAAATTTTATGAATTTCTCAACCTGCACTTCCGACCCTGTCAAAGAAAGGTTGACACTTCTTTATGAATCAAGTACCACTAAAAGCATCTTAACGAATTCTGGAGTCTGATTGATGATTCGCACTGTTCGCCTACTCGGTCTACTACTACTCAACGCATCTCTGCGCGGTAGACTGTTGGGCGGCATTCAGCGATAGGTTGGATCAGGCCACAAGAGAAAACGAACCCGCGCACTGCGCGGGTTTTTTTATGCTCGTCGCAGGCGCAGAAAACTGAAATAAGGACCGTATTCATGAGCCAGCAAGTCATTATTTTCGATACAACATTACGTGATGGTGAACAAGCGCTGCAGGCCAGCCTGAGCGTGAAAGAGAAGCTGCAAATCGCACTGGCCCTGGAACGTATGGGTATTGATGTAATGGAAGTTGGTTTTCCGGTTTCCTCGCCGGGCGACTTTGAATCCGTCCAGACCATCGCCCGTAATGTGAAAAACAGCCGGGTCTGTGCACTGGCACGCTGTGTAGAAAAAGACATAGATGTGGCGGCAGAATCTCTGCGCGTGGCCGAAGCATTCCGCATTCATACCTTTATTGCCACATCGCCGATGCATATCGCCACTAAACTGCGCAGTACGCTGGATGAAGTGATTGAGCGCGCGGTCTATATGGTGAAACGTGCGCGCAACTATACTGACGACGTTGAGTTTTCCTGTGAAGATGCGGGTCGCACGCCAATTGACGATCTGGCCCGCGTGGTAGAAGCCGCTATCAACGCTGGTGCGAAAACCATTAACATTCCCGACACCGTGGGTTACACCCTGCCTTTTGAATTCAGCAACATTATTACCGGCCTGTACGAGCGCGTACCGAACATTGATAAAGCCATTATTTCCGTTCATACCCACGACGATTTAGGCATGGCGGTCGGCAACGCGCTGGCAGCCGTGAACGCGGGCGCACGCCAGGTAGAAGGCACCCTGAACGGCATCGGCGAGCGCGCGGGCAACTGTGCGCTGGAAGAAGTCATCATGGGGATCAAACTGCGCCAGAACCTGCTGAACGTGCATACCCATATCCATCATCAGGAGATCTGGCGTACCAGCCAGACCGTCAGCCAAATCTGTAACATGCCCATCCCGGCCAACAAAGCCGTTGTCGGCAGCGGCGCATTCGCGCACTCCTCCGGTATCCACCAGGATGGCGTGCTGAAGAACCGCGAAAACTACGAAATCATGACCCCGGAGTCGATTGGCCTGAACCAGATCCAGTTGAACCTGACTTCCCGCTCTGGCCGCGCCGCCGTGAAACACCGTATGGAAGAGATGGGCTATCACGAAGGGGATTACAACCTGGATAACCTGTACGACGCCTTCCTGAAACTGGCGGACAAGAAAGGCCAGGTATTTGATTACGACTTAGAAGCGCTGGCGTTCATTAATAAGCAGCAGGAAGAGCCGGAGCATTACCGTCTGGATTACTTCAGCGTGCAGTCCGGTTCAAACGCCATGGCAACCGCATCCGTGAAGTTGATTTGCGGTGAGGAAGAGAAAGCCGAAGCCGCTAACGGCAACGGTCCGGTAGACGCCGTCTACCAGGCGATTAACCGTATCACCGAATACGACATCGAACTGGTGAACTACCAGTTGGGTGCCAAAGGTCAGGGCAAAAACGCGCTGGGCCAGGTGGATATCGTGGTGACCTACAATGGCCGCCGCTTCCACGGCGTAGGCCTGGCGACGGATATCGTCGAATCCTCTGCTAAAGCGATGGTGCACGTCCTGAACAACATCTGGCGCGCCGCCGAAGTCGAAAAAGAATTACAACGCAAAGCTCATAACAAAGAACACAATCAGGAAACCGTGTGATGTCGAAAAATTATCATATTGCTGTTTTGCCGGGCGACGGTATTGGCCCGGAAGTGATGGCGCAAGCCCTGAAAGTACTGGAAGCCGTTCGTAGCCGTTTCGATATGCGTATCTCCACCAGCCACTACGACGTGGGCGGCGTGGCGATTGACCGTCACGGTAATCCGCTGCCGCAGGCCACGGTAGAAGGCTGCGAGCAGGCCGATGCGATCTTATTCGGCTCGGTGGGCGGCCCGAAATGGGAGCATCTGCCCCCTGCCCAGCAGCCGGAGCGCGGCGCGCTGCTGCCGCTGCGTAAGCACTTTAAGCTGTTCAGCAACCTGCGTCCGGCGAAACTGTACCAGGGTCTGGAAGAATTTTGCCCGCTGCGCGCCGATATCGCCGCCAACGGCTTCGACATCCTGTGCGTGCGTGAATTAACCGGCGGCATCTACTTCGGCCAGCCGAAAGGCCGCGAAGGCCAGGGCATGCACGAAAAAGCGTTTGATACCGAGGTGTACCACCGTTTTGAGATCGAACGCATCGCGCGTATCGCCTTTGAATCGGCCCGCAAGCGCCGTAAAAAAGTGACTTCGATTGATAAAGCCAATGTGTTGCAGACTTCACTGCTGTGGCGCGAGATCGTCAACGAAATCGCCAATGATTACCCGGACGTGTCGCTGTCGCACATGTATATCGACAACGCCACCATGCAGTTGATTAAAGATCCGTCCCAGTTTGACGTATTGCTGTGCTCCAACCTGTTCGGCGACATCCTGTCTGACGAATGCGCGATGATCACCGGCTCAATGGGGATGCTGCCTTCCGCCAGCCTGAACGAGCAGGGTTTCGGCCTGTATGAACCGGCGGGCGGCTCGGCACCGGATATCGCCGGGAAAAACATCGCCAACCCGATCGCCCAGATCCTGTCGCTGGCGCTGCTGCTGCGTTACAGCCTGAACGCGGGCGATGCCGCCGACGCCATTGAACGCGCCATTAACCGTGCCCTGGAAGAAGGTGTCCGCACCAGCGACCTGGCGCGCGACGACAAGGCAACCAGTACTGATGAAATGGGCGATATCATTGCCCGCTATGTCGCCGAAGGGGTGTAATCATGGCCAGCACGTTGTACCAAAAATTATTCGATGCCCACGTGGTGTATGAAGCAAAGGACGAAACGCCGTTGCTGTATATCGACCGCCATCTGGTGCATGAAGTCACCTCCCCGCAGGCGTTTGACGGCTTGCGCGCTCACGGTCGCCCGGTGCGCCAGCCGCGTAAAACCTTCGCCACCATGGATCACAACGTCTCGACGCAGACCAAAGATATCAACGCCTCAGGCGAAATGGCGCGCATCCAGATGCAGGAGCTGATTAAGAACTGCAACGAATTCGGCGTCGAACTGTATGACCTGAACCACCCGTATCAGGGCATTGTGCACGTGATGGGCCCGGAGCAAGGCATCACCCTGCCCGGTATGACCATCGTCTGCGGCGACTCCCATACCGCCACTCACGGCGCGTTCGGCGCGCTGGCGTTTGGTATTGGCACCTCGGAAGTGGAACACGTGCTGGCGACCCAGACCCTGAAGCAGGGCCGCGCCAAAACCATGAAGATTGAAGTCAAAGGCACCGCCGCGCCGGGCATCACCGCCAAAGACATCGTACTGGCGATTATCGGTAAAACCGGTAGCGCAGGCGGTACGGGCCATGTAGTGGAATTCTGCGGCGACGCGATTGCGGCGTTGAGCATGGAAGGCCGTATGACCCTGTGCAATATGGCGATTGAGATGGGCGCCAAAGCGGGCCTGGTCGCGCCGGATGACATCACCTTCAACTATGTGAAGGGCCGTCTGCACGCGCCGAAAGGCAAAGACTTTGACGATGCCGTCGAGTACTGGAAAACCTTTAAAACCGATCCCGACGCGGTGTTCGATACGGTGGTCACTCTGGACGCCGCCGACATCGCGCCGCAGGTCACCTGGGGCACTAACCCCGGCCAGGTGATCTCTGTTACCGATCGCGTGCCGGAACCGGCTTCCTTTGCCGACCCGGTAGAGCGCGCCTCGGCTGAAAAAGCACTGGCCTATATGGGCCTGCAGCCTGGCGTACCGTTGACCGAAGTGGCGATTGATAAAGTGTTTATCGGCTCCTGCACCAACTCGCGGATTGAAGATCTGCGCGCCGCGGCGGAAATCGCCAAAGGTCGCAAAGTCGCGCCGGGCGTTCAGGCGTTAGTGGTGCCGGGTTCCGGTCCGGTTAAGGCCCAGGCGGAAGCAGAAGGTCTGGATAAAATCTTTATCGAAGCCGGTTTTGAATGGCGTTTACCGGGCTGCTCCATGTGCCTGGCGATGAACAACGACCGTCTGAACCCGGGCGAGCGCTGCGCTTCTACCAGCAACCGTAACTTCGAAGGCCGTCAGGGCCGTGGCGGCCGCACTCACCTGGTCAGCCCGGCGATGGCGGCAGCAGCGGCGGTAACCGGTCATTTCGCCGATATCCGCACACTGAAATAAGGAGCATCACCATGGCAGAAAAATTTACTCAACATACCGGCCTGGTGGTTCCACTGGATGCGGCCAACGTTGATACCGACGCGATTATCCCGAAGCAGTTTCTGCAAAAGGTCACCCGCACCGGCTTTGGTGCACACCTGTTTAACGACTGGCGTTTTCTCGACGATAAAGGCGAAGTGCCAAACCCGGAGTTTGTGCTTAACTTCCCGGAATATCAGGGCGCGTCGATTCTGCTGGCGCGGGAAAACTTCGGCTGCGGTTCCTCGCGTGAACACGCGCCGTGGGCGTTGACCGATTACGGTTTTAAAGTGGTGATCGCCCCAAGCTTCGCGGACATTTTCTACGGCAACAGCTTTAACAACCAGTTGCTGCCGGTGAAGCTGAGCGATGAAGAAGTCGATGAGCTGTTTGCGCTGGTGCAGGCTAATCCGGGCATTTGTTTTGAAGTGGATCTGCAAGCGCAGGAAGTGAAAGCAGGCGACAAGCGGTATGCCTTCACGCTGGATGCGTTTCGTCGTCACTGCATGTTGAACGGGCTGGACAGCATCGGCCTGACCTTGCAGCATGAAGACGCGATTTCCGCATACGAGCAGCGCCAGCCGGCGTTTATGAACTAATAAACAATGCCGGGCGCACTGCCCGGCATTTTTTAGACGTCTTTTACCCGCGACGTGATCAGTAGGGTAAAAATGCCCATCCCCGCCACCGCCCAGTACACCGCATAGTGCCCGAAGCTTTCCACCAGCGCGCCCTGAATCACCCCCGCCAGGATCACCCCGGTTGAGATGCTATTGGTGAACAGCGTGGTCGCCGAGCCCGCCCTCCCCGGCATCAGGTCCTGAAACCAGATCATGCCGATCGCCGCGATAATCCCGATAAACACCGCGTTAAAAATTTGCAGCATCAGCAGCGCCTGCTGGCTCTGGAACAACAGCAGGCCGATATAGAACAGAATGGCGGAAACCACCGCCAGCAGCATGATCCTCCGCTTACCGACGCGCTTCACGTAATAGCCCGCCAGCAGCATCACCGGGATTTCCAGCCCGGCGGCGGTGCCCATCAGTACGCCCGCCAGCTTATCCGGCAACCCCAGCTCGCTGCTGATCCACAGCGGCATATCGATAAAATACATGGTGTTGCAGGTCCACATCAGCACCGAGGCGATAAACAGCAGCCGCACGTTTTTATCCTGCCAGCCGCTCACCTGGGTTAACGCCATATCGGTTTGCAGCGTTTCGCGCGGGACCGACGGCAGCGCCAGCGCAATCACGATGAGGCTCAGAAAAAAGATCAACCCGGCAAACAGGAACATAGTGGTAAAGCCGTAATTGAGCGCCAGCAAAAACGCCAGCGGCGGCCCGATGACCCACGCCAGCGACAACTGCGCACGCATCACCGAACTGAACATCACCGCTTCGCGCGCCGAGCTGTCGGCGTATTCCCGCGCCAGGGCAAATAGCTGCGGCATGGTGGTATTCGCCAGCGCAGACAGCAGCACCCCGGCGGTGATCAGCGTCAGGTAATGGCGGGTAAAGGCAAACAGCACACAGTTGGCAATGGCCATCAGGCAGCAGAACATAATCAGTTTGCGCCGGTCGCCCTGGGCATCGGAACGCTTCGCCAGCCACAGGCTCACCACAATCCCGGCCAGGGCGTTGACGGTGTAAAACAGCCCTACCCAGAACGGGCGCACATCCACTTCCCGGCTTAAAAACAGGCTCAACGTCGGGGCCTGCAATGCGCTGGCAACGCCCACCATAAAGGCGACGCCCATAAACGCCATATAGACCCCGTTCAACCGGCGACTGCGCGTTAAAAACCACTGCATAAGGTGCATCCTTTCATGAAAGAAAAGCTTATACACTAAATCATTCGAACTGCATCGAGGCGGCAACTGAGCGAAGCCCCAGGAGCTTACATAAGTAAGTGACTGGGGTGAGTGAAGGCGGCCAACGAAGAGGCGGTTTGAATGATGACGTGTATAACGAAAAAAGCCAGCAGTTAAAAAACCGCTGGCAGGTGAAAAATACCAATACTCAGTCACACTTGATGCCTGCAATGCGCCGGGAACAACCGATCGCGCTTCAGGACCTTGTGGTAGTGCCACGGGCCAGCGGCCATACCACAACGCTTCTCCCCTAAAACCGCGCTCATCACGGCGGAATCATCACTTTCATCAATACAAATTATTGGCTTAATATAGGGAAAGAAAAATTGATGTGTTTCGCTACAGGAGTTCCCCTTTTATGTCTTCTGCCCGGCTCCAACAACAATTTATTCGTCTGTGGCAATGCTGTGATGGGAAGCCGCAGGAGACCACACTGAATGAACTGGCCGAGCTACTAAACTGCTCGCGCCGCCATATGCGAACGCTGCTAAACGCGATGCAGCAAAAGGGCTGGCTAACGTGGGACGCGGAAGCGGGCCGGGGTAAACGCTCGAAACTGGCGTTCCTGTATACCGGCCTCGCGCTCCAGCAACAGCGCGCCGAAGACCTGCTGGAGCAGGATCGCATCGATCAACTGGTGCAGATCGTTGGCGATAAAGCCGCCGTACGCCAGATGCTGATTTCCCACCTCGGACGCAGCTTCCGCCAGGGGCGCCATATCTTACGCATCCTCTATTATCGGCCATTAAAAAACCTGCTTCCGGGCAGCGCGCTCCGCCGTTCAGAGACCCATATCGTCCGGCAGATCTTTAGCGGCCTGACGCGCATAAATGAGGAAAATGGGGAAATCGAAGCCGATATCGCCCACCACTGGCAACAGCTTGGCCCGCTGCACTGGCGTTTCTTTTTGCGGCCCGGCATTCATTTTCATCATGGCCGCGAGCTGGATATGCTGGATGTGATTAGCTCGCTACAGCGCATCAATACCTTGCCGCTGTATGCCCATATCACCCGGATCGAATCCCCTACCGCCTGGACGCTGGATATTCATCTCGCCCAGCCGGATCGCTGGCTGCCGTGGCTGATGGGCAGCGTCGCGGCGATGATCCTGCCGCGCGAATGGCCGTCGATGAATAACTTCTCCAGCCGCCCGGTGGGCACTGGCCCCTACGCCGTGGTGCGCAACAATAACAACCAGCTTAAGATCCACGCCTTTGATGATTACTTCGGCTACCGGGCGCTGATCGACGAAGTCAATTTCTGGGTGCTGCCGGATCTCGGGGATGAACTGAGCAGCGGCGTGCATCTGGAATCTTCTGCCGAAGGCGAGGAAAAAGCGGTGGAAAGCCGCCTCGAAGAGGGCTGCTACTATTTGCTTTACGACCAGCGCTCCCCGCGCGGCGCACTGCCGCAGGTGAAAAACTGGCTCAGCCACGTGCTGTCGCCAGTGAATGTGCTGTGGCGGGCCAGCGAACAGCACCAGCGCTACTGGTTCCCGGCATACGGTCTGCTGCCGCGCTGGCACCACACCCACCCCTCCACCGCCAGTGAGAAACCTGCCGGGCTGGAAACCCTGACGCTGACTTTTTATCGCGAACATATCGAACACCGGGTGATCGCCGAGATCATGTCGTCCATTCTGGCGGAGCACCACGTCAGGCTGGTGATCGAGGAAGTGGACTACGATGAGTGGCATCGGGGAGAAATTGTCAGCGATATCTGGCTGAACAGCGCCAACTTCACCCTGCCGCTGGAGTTTTCCCTGTTCGCGCATCTGTTTGAAACGCCGCTGATGCAGCACTGCGTGCCTGTCGACTGGCAGGTGGATGCGCAACGCTGGCAGGCAGGCGAACTGAATCATGCGGCGTGGTGCCAGCAACTGCTTGAGCAACAGGCCATTTTGCCGCTGATCCACCACTGGCTGATGATCCAGGGCCAGCGCAGTATGCGCGGTGTGCGGATGAACACCCTCGGCTGGTTTGATTTTAAATCCGCCTGGTTTGCGCCGCCGGAGCCATAATCCTTTTAAACATTTATTAAATCATTACAATACAGTTCGTTCTCAACGGGGTGCCGCAGCAAACTGCGCGCTGAGATAATACCCGTCGAACCTGATCCGGATAACGCCGGCGAAGGGATTTGAGGCTGCCTGCTCAAAATCCTTTGCCACTTCCTTTTGAGGTGCAAAGTGTTCAAAAAATTTCTCCCATTACTGGCCCTCGCGGCCGCTCCGGTTTTCGCGAAGCCTGCGCTTACCGTGTATACCTACGACTCTTTCTCTGCTGACTGGGGCCCAGGCCCGAAAGTCAAAGCCGCGTTTGAAAAAGAGTGCGGCTGCGAACTCAAGTTCGTGGCGCTGGAAGACGGCGTCTCGCTGCTGAATCGTCTGAGGATGGAAGGCAAAAACAGCAAAGCCGATGTGATCCTCGGGCTGGACAACAACTTGCTGGAAGCGGCAACCCAAACCGGCCTGTTCGCCAAAAGCGACGTAAAAAGCGATACCGTAAACGTGCCGGGTGGCTGGCAAAATGACACCTTCGTGCCGTTTGATTACGGCTATTTCGCATTTGTGTACGACAAAACCAAACTGGCGAACCCGCCGAAAAGCCTGAAGGAGCTGGTGGAAAGCGACCAGAAATGGCGGGTGATTTACCAGGACCCGCGTACCAGTACGCCGGGCCTGGGCCTGCTGCTGTGGATGCAAAAAGTGTATGGCGATAACGCGCCGGATGCCTGGAAAAAGCTGGCGGCGAAAACCGTCACGGTCACTAAAGGCTGGAGCGAAGCCTATGGCCTGTTCCAGAAAGGCGAAAGCGATCTGGTGCTGAGCTATACCACCTCTCCGGCGTACCACATCATCGAAGAGAAAAAGGATCAATACGCCGCCGCCAACTTCAGCGAAGGACACTACTTGCAGGTGGAAGTCGCCGGGCGTCTGGCCAGCAGCAAGCAGCCGGAACTGGCGCAAAAGTTCCTGACCTTTATGGTCTCACCAGCGTTCCAGAACACCATCGCCACCGGCAACTGGATGTATCCGGTCACAGACGTCGCCCTGCCGCAGGGCTTTGAGCTGCTCACCAAACCGCAAACCACCTTGCAGTTCACGCCGCAGGAAGTCGCGTCCCAGCGCGCAAACTGGATTAATACATGGCTGCGCGCCGTCAGTCGCTAATTCCGGGCTGGCTGTGGCCGGGTGTCATCGCCGCGCTGATCATGGTGGCGGTGGCGCTGGCGGCCTTTAGCGCGCTGTGGTTCAACGCACCGCAAACGGATGGCGCAGGCTTCTGGCAGGACAGCTATCTCTGGCATGTGGTGCGCTTCTCATTCTGGCAGGCGCTGCTGTCCGCGCTGCTGTCGGTTATCCCCGCCATTCCCCTTGCCCGCGCCCTGTACCGGCGGCGTTTTCCTGGCCGCCAGGCGCTGCTACGCCTGTGCGCGATGACGTTAATTCTGCCGGTGCTGGTGGCGGTTTTCGGCCTGCTCAGCGTTTACGGGCGCACCGGCTGGCTGGCGGCGCTGTGGGCTAAACTGGGCCTGGAGTGGACCTTCTCCCCGTACGGCTTACAGGGCATTTTGCTGGCCCATGTGTTCTTTAATATGCCGATGGCGACCCGTCTGCTGCTACAAACCCTTGAGCAAATCCCCGGCGAACAGCGCCAGATTGCCGCCCAACTGGGTATGCGCGGCGGGCACTTTTTCCGGCTGGTGGAGTGGCCGTGGATCCGCCGCCAATTGCCATCGGTGGCGGCGCTGATCTTTATGCTCTGCTTCGCCAGCTTCGCCACGGTACTCTCGCTGGGCGGCGGGCCGCAGGCGACCACCATCGAACTGGCCATCTACCAGGCACTGAGTTTCGATTACGATCCGGCGCGCGCCGCACTGCTGGCGCTGATCCAGATGACCTGCTGTCTGGGGCTGGTACTGCTGAGCCAGCGCTTAGGCAAAGCCATTGCGCCGGGCGTTAATCAAATCCACGGCTGGCGCGATCCGCAGGATAGCTGGCGCAGCAAGCTGACCGATGGGCTGCTGATCGGCCTGGCGCTGATCCTGATGCTGCCGCCGCTGATGGCGGTAATCATTGACGGCCTGCAGGGCGACATCCTGCGGGTGCTATCGCAACCCATTCTCTGGGATGCGCTCTGGACCTCGCTGCGCATCGCGCTGGGCGCCGGGCTGCTGTGCGTGACGCTGACCATGATGTTGCTGTGGAGCGGGCGCGAACTGTATCTGCGCCAGCGGCGGCTGGCGGCGCAAAGCCTGGAGCTTAGCGGCATGTTGATTCTGGCCATGCCGGGCATTGTGCTGGCGACGGGTTTCTTCCTGCTGCTCAATAACACCATCGGATTGCCGGAATCGGCGGACGGCATCGTGATTTTCACTAACGCACTGATGGCGGTGCCCTATGCCCAGAAAGTGCTGGATAACCCGATGCGCGACATCGCGTTGCGTTACGGGCCGCTGTGCCAGTCGCTGGATATTCAGGGACTGAACCGCCTGAAGATTATCGAACTGCGGGCGCTGAAAAAACCGATCGCCCAGGCGATGGCCTTTGCCAGCGTGTTGTCGATTGGCGATTTCGGGGTGGTGGCGCTGTTCGGTAATGATAACTTCCGCACGCTGCCTTATTACCTGTACCAGCAGATTGGCGCATATCGCAGCGACGACGGCGCGGTGACCGCGCTGCTGCTGCTGTTACTCTGCTTTGCGCTTTTTACGGTCATTGAAAAACTGGCGGGACGACATGCTAACGCTCACTGATGTAACCTGGCTTTACCACCATCTGCCGATGCGTTTTTCGTTTCACGCCGATGCGGGTGAACGGATCGCCATTCTTGGGCCAAGCGGTGCCGGGAAAAGCACCCTGCTGAATTTGATTGCCGGATTCCTGAGCCCGGCGAGCGGGCGCATTGCGCTCAACGGCGGCGATCATACCCGCACGCCACCCGCGAAGCGCCCGGTGTCGATGCTGTTCCAGGAAAACAATCTTTTTAACCACTTAACGGTGCGCCAGAATATCGGGCTGGGATTGCATCCGGGGCTGAAACTTAACGATGCGCAGCGTGATGAGATCACTACGCTGGCGGGGAAAATGGGCTTAACCGAACTGCTGGATCGCCTGCCGGGTGAACTGTCGGGCGGCCAGCGTCAACGGGCGGCACTGGCGCGCTGTTTGATCCGCCAGCAGCCGATTTTGCTGCTGGACGAACCCTTTTCGGCGCTGGATCCGGCGCTGCGCCAGGAAATGCTCCGGCTTCTGCGCACCCTATGCCGCGAGCGCAATATGACGTTGCTGATGGTTTCGCACAGCCTGGAAGATGCGTTGAGCATCGCCCCACGCAGCCTGGTGGTACGCGATGGGCGCATCATCTGGGATGGGGCCACCGCCACGTTACTGGAAGGGAACAGCGACGCCTCCGCCTTGCTGGGCATCCCGCGTTAAAAACCGGAGACTACCTTCCAGAGAATGGCTCGGTACACCGGCATCAGCGGGTGATTCAGGATGGCGATTAACGCGCCTATCCCCGCCACGCTGACCAACGGCGCTAACCACAATAATCTGCCGCGCGGCAGCCACTGCACCAGTTTCTCGCCAGGATTGGCTTTCGCGCTGCGCCATAATCGCCAGCACAGCCATGCTGCCAGCCAGAGCAGCAACGCCACGCCAAGCAGCATCCACTTAAATGCCCCGCTTTGCTGATCCGCCGGGATATCAATGGCGGCACCGGCGAGAATGCCGGGCAGGAAATAACACGGCGGCCAGAACAGACAGCCAATCAGGTTCGGTGGGAGGAATTTGATCGCCGGGAGATCCAACATTCCGGCGACCATCGGCACCAGCGGGCGCGTCGGCCCGACAAAGCGCCCCACAAGAATGGTGAACATACTGTGCTGATGCAGCGCGTGCTCGGTTTTATCCAGCAGCGCTTTGTTTTTCTTAAGGAATGACCAGCGGTGCAGCGGCTTTTTAAAGCGCCAGCCCAGCCAGAACGAGATCCAGTCGCCCAGCATACAGCCGACAATCCCTGCCGCCCAGGCCTGATAAAAATTCACTTCACCACTGCCGATTAGCGCGCCTAAACCGGCCATCATCACCGTGCCCGGCAGCAGCAACCCCACCAGCGCCAGCGATTCCAGAAACGCCACCAGCGCCACCGCAATCAGAGAATAAGTGACTGATTGGGTAATAAAATGATCCAGGAATGCTTCCATAAAGGTTCCGGTAAAATAACGAGGGAGCGATTCTCCCTGGCACCCTGACTATCGTCAAGACATCATTACTCTGTATAGCCTACCGGTTATGACATTCACAGAATCATTAAGTTTTTACCCTGGATAAATGAAGGATGGTTAGCCCGACTCGCACCCGGCGCGAAACTCGCTCGGGCTGGCACCGGTGCATTTCTTGAATACCCGGGAAAAATAAAGCTGATCCTCAAAGCCGACATTGCGCCCTACGGTGGCGATAGGCATCCGGGTGGTGCTCAGCAACAGCTTCGCCTGGCTGATGCGCTGATCCTCTCGCCAGCTTAGAACGCTGACCCCCAGTTGCTGGCGGAACAGGTGCGACAGGCGCGACTGCGACAGACAAACGTGCTGCGCGACGCCGGCAATATCGAAATGGCTGTCGGCTAAATGGTCGCTGATGTACTGGCAGGCATCCCTCACCCGGTTATCAAGCGGCGCTTTCATTGACTCGCTGATCGCCTCAACGCGGCGCAAAAAGAGCTGTTCCAGCAAATTAATCGCCAGTAGCTCGGAATAACGCCCTTCACGCTGGGAGGCCTCAATGATTTGCTGGAACAACGCGGAAAAGGCGTCCTGCTCGCCTTCAGCAGGCCGATAGTAGCCGGTCTGGGCGAATATCGACGGCCAGCTTAACCACTCCTGCCAGTAGGCGCGCGGACGGAAGTACACCCACTGGTGATACCACTCTTTGGCCTGCGGGCTGCGGCCATAGTGATGAATTTCGCCCGGCGGGAACAGCAGCATATCCCCTGGCTTGCAGATGAACTCTTTACCGTTGTTCTTGACGACCCCTTCCCCGCGAAGGGTGAAGTTCAGGATGTAGCCTTTCATGCCAAGGGGACGATCGATAAAGAAATCGAGGTGGCCCTCGGCGTCGATGGGCGTTAATCCCGCGACCAGATGCGCATTAAATGAATACCCCGGCAACAGGGGATCGTTTTGCGTTTCAGCCATAGTAAATCGTGCTCCACCATCGGTGGGAAGAGACCATTTGTCCATATCTTACGACACCCCTGAAAATTGGGAATAACCGAAGCCATGAACCACAATAACCCACTTCCCCACTGGATTTGAACCTAAAAACTCATCGAGATAACCGCTCACATCAGGCTTTTCGCTTGATAACCAAAGTGTCTATAACCGCGACAGAATTGTCCACATCTATTATTTGCGTGAGGTCACAAATCAGCAAGGCATAGCACTTTAATCCATAAGATAAGCCAAATACACCTGACTCTTTTTTCCCCGGAAATCTAATGTCACTGCATGTTTGTTTATCCATGGAGTGAAAAAATGGCCATTGCGCTGGGACTCGACTTTGGCAGCGACTCGGTTCGCGCCTTAGCGGTTGATTGCACCTCGGGCGCTGAACTTGCCACCAGTGTGGAATGGTATCCGCGCTGGCAGGCCGGGCAGTACTGTAACGCCGCACGTAACCAATTCCGCCACCATCCCCTTGATTACATTGAATCCATGGAAGCCGCATTAAAAAGCGTGCTTGACCAACTGGGCCCTGAAAAACGCCAGCAGGTGGTGGGAATCGGCGTTGACACTACGGGCTCTACGCCTGCGCCTGTCGATGAAAAGGGCAATGTGCTGGCGCTTAATCCGGGCTTTGCCGATAACCCGAACGCCATGTTCGTATTGTGGAAAGATCACACGGCGGTCGAAGAAGCCGAGGCCATCACTCGCCTGTGCCACCAGCCGGATAAAATCGATTATTCGCGCTATATCGGCGGCGTGTACTCCAGCGAATGGTTCTGGGCCAAAATCCTGCACATTACCCGTCAGGACGCCTCAGTCGCCAAAGCCGCTGCCTCGTGGATTGAACTGTGCGACTGGATCCCGGCGCTGCTATCCGGCACGACTGCCCCGGCGGCCATTCGTCGCGGACGCTGTAGCGCAGGGCATAAATCTTTGTGGCATGAGAGCTGGGGGGGATTGCCGCCTGCCAGCTTCTTCGACGAACTCGATCCGATCATCAGCCAGAACCTCGAACTCCCGCTGTTTACCGATACCTGGACCGCAGACGTACCGGTGGGCACGCTGACAGCGGACTGGGCTGCACGCCTCGGCCTGCCAGAAAGCGTGGTGATCAGCGGCGGCGCGTTTGACTGCCATATGGGCGCGGTCGGCGCGAACGCCCAACCGAATACCCTGGTGAAAGTGATCGGCACCTCCACCTGCGACATCCTGATTGCCGATAAAGACACCGTCGGCGACCGCGCCGTTAAGGGTATCTGCGGACAAGTGGACGGCAGCGTAGTGCCTGATTTTATCGGTATGGAAGCAGGACAGTCGGCATTTGGCGATATGTACGCCTGGTTTGGCCGCGTGCTGAGCTGGCCGCTGGATCGGCTTGCCGAACAGCATCCAGAACTGAAAACCCAAATCAGCGAAAGCAAAAAAGCGCTGTTACCTGCGCTCACCGCTGACTGGGCGAAACAGCCGTCGCTCGATCACTTGCCGGTGATCCTCGACTGGTTTAACGGCCGCCGTACACCGTTCGCCAACCAGCGTCTGAAAGGGGTGATCACCGATGTGAACCTTGCCACCGACGCCCCGCTGCTTTTCGGCGGGCTGATCGCCTCCACCGCCTTTGGCGCGCGCGCCATTATGGAGTGCTTCACCGACCAGGGCATCCCGGTTAACGAAGTGGTGGCGCTGGGCGGGATCGCCCGTAAAAACCAGGTCATCATGCAGGTGTGCTGCGATGTGCTGAACCGCCCGCTACAGATTGTCGGCTCCGATCAATGTTGCGCGCTGGGCGCGGCTATTTTCGCCGCCGTCGCCGCTGGCGTGTATGACGATATTCCCCAGGCGCAGCAGGCCATGGCGAGCGAGATGGAAAAAACGCTCCAGCCGGACCCGGCCACCGCCGCCCGCTTCGAAGAACTGTATCGCCGCTATCAACGCTGGTGTGAGAGCGCCGAACTTCACTATTCCCCCTCTGACACGGCCCAGCCTTCTGATGCAGACCGTGCAGCCCTGACGCTTTAAGGACAAGACAATGACAGCCTTTAGTAAATACGAAGTATGGTTTGTAATCGGCAGCCAACATCTTTATGGCCCGGAAACGCTGCGCCAGGTGACGCAACATGCACAGCAGGTGGTGGATTCCCTGAACAGCGAAGCCAGGCTGCCCTGCAAACTGGTGCTGAAACCGCTCGGCACCTCGCCGGATGAAATCACCGCCATCTGCCGCGACGCGAACTATCACGATAACTGCGCCGGGATGATGGTATGGCTGCACACTTTCTCCCCGGCCAAAATGTGGATCAACGGCCTGAGCATCCTTAACAAGCCGCTGCTGCAATTCCATACCCAGTTCAATGCCCAGATCCCGTGGGACAGCATTGATATGGACTTTATGAACCTGAACCAGACCGCGCACGGCGGCCGCGAGTTCGGCTTTATCGGCGCGCGTATGCGTCAACAGCACAGCGTCGTGACCGGTTACTGGAAAGATCCTCAAGCCCACCAGCGCATCGGCTCCTGGATGCGCCAGGCGGTATCTAAACAGGAAACTCGCCATCTGAAAGTGGTGCGTTTCGGCGATAACATGCGTGAAGTGGCAGTCACCGACGGCGATAAAGTCGCGGCACAAATCAAATTCGGCTTCTCGGTGAACACCTGGGGCGTGGGCGATCTGGTTGCGGTAGTTAACGAAATCAGCAACGGCGACGTCAGCGCGCTGGTCGACGAATATGAAAGCAGCTACCGCCTGACGGCGGCGGCGCAGGTCAACGGCGACAAACGCCAGAACGTGATCGACGCGGCGCGTATCGAACTTGGCATGAAGCGCTTCCTCGAGCAGGGCGGTTTCCATGCCTTCACCACCACGTTTGAAGACCTGCACGGCCTGAAGCAACTGCCAGGCCTGGCAGTACAACGTCTGATGCAACAAGGCTACGGCTTCGCGGGCGAAGGCGACTGGAAAACCGCGGCGCTGCTGCGCATCATGAAAGTGATGTCCGGCGGGCTTAACGGCGGCACCTCGTTTATGGAGGACTACACCTACAACTTCGAATCCGGCAACGACATGGTGCTGGGATCCCATATGCTGGAAGTGTGCCCGTCTATCGCCACCGATGAAAAACCGATCCTTGATGTGCAATACCTGGGCATTGGCGGTAAAGACGATCCAGCGCGCCTGATCTTCTCCAGCAAAACCGGTCCGGGCCTGAACGCCAGCCTGATCGATCTGGGCGATCGTTTCCGCCTGCTGGTTAACTGCGTGGATACCGTTGAAGCGCCTCACGCACTGCCGAAACTGCCGGTAGCGAACGCGCTGTGGAAAGCGCAACCGGATCTGACTACCGCTTCCGAAGCCTGGATTCTGGCGGGCGGGGCACACCATACCGTATTCAGCCACGCGTTAACCCTCGACGATATGCGCCTGTTCGCAGAACTGAACGACATCGAACTGACGGTTATCGACAACGACACCCGCCTGCCAGCGTTCAAAGATGCGCTGCGCTGGAATGAGGTTTACTACGGCTTTAAACGCTAATCACAGGGGAACCTTTGGCCAGCCCAGGTGGCTGGCCCCTTTTTTAGCGGAGGACAACGATGTTAGAAGATCTGAAACGTCAGGTGCTGGAAGCCAACCTTGCGCTACCGGCCCACAATCTGGTTACCCTAACCTGGGGTAATGTCAGCGCCGTCTGTCGCGAGCAGGGCGTGTTTATCATCAAACCGTCGGGCGTGGATTACTCGGTGATGACCGCCGAGGATATGGTAGTGGTCAGCATTGAGACTGGCGAGGTAGTGGAAGGCACTAAAAAGCCTTCTTCGGACACGCCGACCCACCGCCTGCTGTATCAACAGTTCCCCGATATCGGCGGTATTGTGCACACCCATTCCCGCCACGCCACTATCTGGGCACAGGCCGGGAAAAGCATTCCGGCGACCGGTACCACCCATGCCGACTATTTCTACGGCGCAATCCCCTGCACCCGCAAAATGACCGATGCGGAAATTAACGGCGAGTATGAGTGGGATACCGGCACGGTGATCGTCGAAACCTTCCGCGAGCTGGGTATTGAAGCTAAACAGATGCCTGGCGTACTGGTGCATTCCCACGGTCCCTTTGCCTGGGGTAAAGACGCAATGGATGCGGTGCATAATGCGATTGTGATGGAAGAAGTGGCCTATATGGGTATCTTCTGCCGCCAGCTCACTCCCGATCTGCCGCCGATGCAGCAAACGCTGCTGGATAAGCACTATCTGCGTAAGCATGGGGCGAAGGCGTATTACGGGCAGTAATTTAATAAAGAGCAGCTTGTTCTGCTCTTTATTGTTTTTTATTACACAACCGCCTGATGAAATTAACTTTTTTGTAGTTTACTTTTTAAATAAATGACGTTGATCACTGTTTAAAAACCTCCAGTTAAATAACGTCAATATGATCATTTCAACTGGAGTTGCCGACATGGATTTTCTCGAAAGAATCATAAACTTAGCGAATAAGCTTAGACAACAAAAAGACGTTATCGACACTGAAGAAGCGACAAAGAATGCCTTTGTTATGCCCTTTATACATAACATCCTTGGTTACGACGTTTTTGACCCCACAGAAGTTAAACCTGAATTCATTTGTGACGTTGGAACAAAAAAAGGCGAAAAAATAGATTATGCCATTATAAAAGATGGTGAAATTCAGGTACTCATTGAATGTAAGAAAATCGGCGACCCTCTTAATATTAATCACGCATCTCAGCTGTTTAGATACTTTCATGTTACTAACGCGCGCATCTCAATTCTCACTAATGGGCAAGTCTATCAGTTTTTTACCGATCTTGACGCACCAAATAAAATGGATGAGAAACCCTTTCTTGAATTTGATCTGTTAAATATTGAAGATAACTTGATCCCTGAACTAAAAAAATTAACAAAATCCGCATTTGATATCGATTCTATCATCAGCGCGGCAGGTGAATTAAAGTATGTAAGTCAGATTAAAAAAGTGCTGTCCTCCCAGTTAAATAATCCTGAAGAAGATTTTGTTAAGTTCTTTGCATCCCGCGTTTATGACGGTATGCTCACACCTAAAGTAAAGGAAACTTTCGCCGTACTGACTAAGAAAGCTACAACGCAGTTTATTACCGATCAGGTTAATGAAAGACTTAAATCCGCAATCTCAAGCACAACAGAAAAACCAGGCGAACCCCAGGAAAGACCGGCTGATGCTAACCAGGAAAATGAGATTATAACCACTGAAGAGGAGCTGGAAGGGTTTTACATTGTTAAAGGGATTATTCGTACTATTATTGATCCTACCCGTATATCTCAAAGAGATACAAAAAGCTACTTTGGCATTTTAATCGATGATAATAACCGCAAGCCCGTTTGTAGATTGCATTTTAATCGTGCTCAAAAATATATAGGGATTATTGACTCCGAAAAAAATGAAGTACGACATCCTATCTCAAGCATTGACGATATCTATAACTATACTGAACAACTTAAAGAAACCGTTGGAAGCTATTTATAAGCATGGCTGAAAGCCAGTGGATAAACTGGCTTTTTCAGAAATCATATATTCCGCTCTCTTTGTAATCATTATAGAGTCGCTGATTATCTTTATTTTTGAGAGCGCCAGCATGAAAATCACCAGGATATTTTTGATAATTTTGTTATTTACATTAGTTGCCCTGTTCGCCATCAACGCCCTCTCAATCTACCAATACAGTCTGCGTGACGAAACCCATACTGCCGACTGCGCTATCGTCGCAGGCGCGGCGGTGACGGACGATCGTCCCTCCCCCGTTTTCCAGGAGCGGCTTAACCATGCAGTAGCGTTATACCGCGATGGCTATGTCAAAACGCTGATTGTCACTGGCGGTTATTCACATGATAACGCGCTATCCGATGCTGCCGTCGCCCGTCGCTATTTGCTGGCGCAAAACGTGCCTGACCAGGCGATTCTGGTGGAAGATCGCTCTCAGGTTACCCGCGAAAACCTGCGCTATGCCAAAGGGATCATGGCGTTGAATCAACTGCATAATGCGCTGATCGTCAGCGATCCGCTGCATATGAAGCGAATTATGTTGATTGCCCAGGATGAAAGGATCGAGGCCTGGACATCGCCTACGCAAACCAGCCGCTTTCGCTCATTTAGCGCTAAAACCACGTTCCTGTTGCGTGAGACCTTCTGGTACTCCCTGTATCGTGTTTATCGCGTACTTTAACCCTGCCAGTACTGTACAAAACACCAGCGTCATAATGAAATTCAGGCTATAATCAGGCCTGGTTTTTTAGCGGGAAATGAGCGTGGCAGAGACGCGGCAGGGGTTTGTTCTGACCCGACACTGGCGGGATACGCCACAGGGCACTGAAGTGCAATTCTGGCTGGCGACCGACCAGGGGCCGCTGTGCGTGACGTTGCCTGCGCAGGAGTCCGTCGCGTTCATCCCACACGCTCAGCGCACCCGCGTGGAACGTGTGCTGGCGGGCGAATCGTATCGTCTTGAACCTCTTTCCCTGCGTGATTTTCATCAGCAGCCGGTATGCGGCCTCTATTTCCGTCAGCATCGTCAACTCATGCGCTGCGAGAAACTGCTGCGCGAAGCGGGCGTCACGGTCTATGAAGCCGATGTCCGTCCGCCCGAGCGCTACCTGATGGAGCGGTTTATCACCGCGCCGGTCTGGGTCAGCGGCGAGATGCGCGGCGGCGGGCTGCGTGACACGAAGATGAAGCCGAACCCGGCGTACCGCCCAGCGCTAAAATGGGTCTCGCTGGATATCGAAACTAACCGCCATGGGGAACTCTACTGCATCGGCCTTGAAGGTTGCGGTGAGCGCACCGTGTACATGCTCGGGCCGGAAAACGGCGACGCAACCGGGCTGGACTTCAAACTCGAATACGTTGCCAGCCGTCCGCAACTGCTGGAAAAACTTAACGCCTGGTTTGCCGAATTCGATCCCGATGTGCTGATCGGCTGGAACGTGATCCAGTTCGATTTAAAAATGCTGCAAAAACACGCCGAACGCTATGGCATCCCGCTGCGTCTCGGGCGCAACAACCAGGAAATCGAGTGGCGCGAGCACGGTTTTAAAGCCGGGGTATTTTTCGCCCAGGCGCCGGGCCGGTTGATGATTGACGGCATCGATGCGCTGAAATCGGCGTTCTGGAGCTTTTCTTCTTTCTCGCTGGAAGCAGTATCGCAGGAGCTATTGGGTGAAGGGAAAGCTATCGACACCCCCTGGGACCGGATGGCAGAAATCGACCGCCGCTTTGCTGAAGATAAACCGGCGCTGGCGACCTATAACCTGAAAGATTGCGAGCTGGTCACGCGCATCTTCCACAAAACCGAGATCATGCCGTTTCTGCTGGAGCGCTCGACGGTCAACGGGCTGCCGGCGGATCGTCACGGCGGGTCGGTGGCATCGTTCAGCCACCTTTATTTTCCGCGTATGCACCGCGCCGGTTTTGTGGCCCCGAATCTGGGCGATGTACCGCCCCAGGCGAGCCCAGGCGGTTATGTGATGGATTCGCGTCCAGGACTGTACGATTCGGTACTGGTGCTCGACTACAAAAGCCTTTACCCGTCGATTATCCGCACTTTTTTGATCGACCCGGTGGGCCTGATAGAAGGCCTGGCGCAGCCCGATGAAGAGCACAGCGTGGAAGGCTATCTTAATGCCCGTTTCTCGCGTACTAACCACTGCTTACCGGGGATCGTTTCGCAAATCTGGCTGGGACGTGAAGAGGCCAAAAAGCACGGCAACAAACCGCTCTCCCAGGCGCTGAAAATTATCATGAATGCCTTTTACGGCGTGTTGGGCACCAGCGCATGCCGGTTCTTCGACCCGCGCCTGGCGTCCTCCATTACGCTGCGTGGACATGACATCATGCGCCAGACCAAAGCGCTCATTGAGGCGGAGGGCTACGACGTGATTTACGGCGATACCGACTCGACCTTCGTGTGGCTAAAAAAGCCGTATGATAACGCCCAGGCCAGCGAAATCGGCAACGCCCTGATCGCCAAAGTCAACCAGTGGTGGCGCGAGCATCTGAAACAAACCCTGAACGTGGAAAGCGCGCTGGAGCTGGAGTTCGAAACCCATTTTACGCGCTTTTTAATGCCCACCATCCGCGGCGCAGAGATGGGCAGCAAGAAACGCTATGCCGGGTTGATAGAGCAAGACGGCGAGCAGCGTATGGTGTTTAAAGGGCTCGAGACGGTACGCACCGACTGGACGCCGCTGGCGCAAAATTTCCAGCAGGCGCTGTATCTAAAAATATTTCGCCGCGAGCCGTACCAGGATTTTGTACGCGAGACCATCGCCAAACTGCTGAACGGCGAACTCGACGACCAACTGGTTTACCGCAAACGCCTGCGCCGCCCGTTAAAAGAGTATCAGCGCAACGTGCCGCCCCATGTGCGTGCCGCGCGGCTGGCGGATGAAGAAAACGCCCGGCTCGGCAGGCCTGCCCAGTACCAGAATCGCGGTACGATCAAATATGTCTGGACCATGAACGGGCCGGAACCTCGCGACTATCAGCGTTCGCCGCTGGATTACGATCATTACCTGACACGCCAGCTCCAGCCGGTGGCAGATGGAATTTTACCTTTCATGAAGGATGACTTTGCTACACTGATGACAGGGCAACTGGGGTTATTTTGACAGGTGACGAACGCGTTACCATCCAGTACCATAGCGCCCTTTCCTATTCTGAATCCCATTTACTGCACCGCGCAGCTTTTTGCGGTGGACATACTATTGCCTGCAAATTATTAACCAGAGCCGAACAGATATGCCTTTTACACTTGGTCAACGTTGGATTAGCGACACGGAAAGCGAACTTGGACTAGGAACCGTGGTAGCGCTGGATGCGCGTATGGTCACTTTGCTTTTCCCTGCTACCGGCGAAAACCGTCTGTATGCCCGTAATGATTCCCCCATCACCCGCGTGATGTTTAACCCCGGCGACACTATTACCAGCCACGACGGCTGGCAGTTAAAAGTGGACGATGTCGCCGAAGAAAATGGGCTGCTCGCCTATACCGGAACCCGGCTCGATACCCAGGAGGAGAACGTCACCCTGCGTGAAGTGTTCCTCGACAGCAAGCTGGTGTTCAGTAAACCGCAGGACCGCCTGTTTGCCGGGCAAATCGACCGAATGGATCGCTTCGCCCTGCGCTTTCGCGCCCGCCGCTACCAGAGCGAGCAGTACCGTATGCCGTGGAGCGGCCTGCGCGGCCAGCGCACTAACCTGATCCCACATCAGTTGCACATTGCTAATGACGTGGGCCGCCGCCATGCGCCGCGCGTATTGCTGGCAGATGAAGTGGGTCTCGGTAAAACCATCGAAGCGGGCATGATTATTCATCAGCAACTGCTGGCGGGCGCGGCGGAACGCGTGCTGATCGTGGTGCCGGAAACCCTGCAACACCAGTGGCTGGTGGAAATGCTGCGCCGCTTTAATCTACGCTTCGCGCTGTTTGACGACGATCGCTACGCCGAAGCCCAGCACGATGCCGATAACCCGTTCGAGACCGAGCAACTGGTGATCTGCTCGCTGGATTTCGTGCGCCGCAATAAACAGCGCCTTGAGCACCTGTGCGAAGCCGAATGGGATTTGATGGTGGTGGATGAAGCCCACCATCTGGTGTGGAGCGAAGCCGCGCCGAGCCGTGAATATCTGGCGATTGAACAGTTGGCGGCGCAGGTTCCCGGCGTGCTGCTGTTGACCGCAACCCCGGAACAGCTGGGCCTGGAAAGCCACTTCGCCCGTTTGCGCCTGCTGGATCCGAACCGCTTCCACGATTTCGAGCAGTTTGTTGAAGAACAACAAAATTACCGCCCGGTCGCGGATGCCGTCGCCATGCTGCTGGCGGGCAAACATCTTTCCAATGACGAACTGAATACCCTGAGCGAACTGATTGGCGAGCAGGATATCGAACCGCTGCTGCAAACCGCTAACAGCACCCGCGATGGCGCGGGCGCGGCGCGTCAGGAACTGATTTCCATGCTGTTGGACCGCCACGGCACCAGCCGCGTGCTGTTCCGCAACACCCGTAACGGCGTGAAAGGCTTTCCGAAGCGCGAGTTGCATACCGTTAAACTGCCGCTGCCGACCCAGTACCAGACGGCGATTAAAGTCTCCGGGATTATGGGCGCGCGTAAATCTGCCGAAGAGCGCGCCCGCGACATGCTGTATCCGGAACAGATTTATCAGGAGTTTGAAGGCGATACCGGAACCTGGTGGAACTTCGACCCGCGCGTTGACTGGTTGATGGGCTATCTCACCAGCCATCGCTCGCAGAAAGTGCTGGTGATCTGCGCCAAAGCCACCACCGCGTTGCAGCTTGAGCAGGTGCTGCGCGAGCGTGAAGGTATTCGTGCGGCGGTGTTCCATGAAGGGATGTCTATTGTCGAGCGCGACCGCGCGGCGGCGTGGTTCTCTGAAGAGGATACCGGCGCGCAGGTGCTACTGTGTTCTGAAATCGGCTCCGAAGGCCGTAACTTCCAGTTCGCCAGCCATCTGGTGATGTTCGACCTGCCGTTCAACCCGGACTTGCTGGAACAGCGTATTGGCCGTCTCGACCGTATCGGCCAGGCGCACGATATTCAGATCCTGGTGCCGTGGCTGGAAAAAACCGCGCAGTCGGTGCTGGTGCGCTGGTATCACGAAGGGCTGGACGCATTCGAGCATACCTGCCCGACGGGCCGTACTATTTATGACAGCGTTTATAACGAGCTGATCAACTATCTGGCCGCGCCGGAAGAAACCGAAGGCTTTGATGAACTGATTAAGTCGTGCCGCGACCAGCATGATGCCTTAAAAGCGCAACTGGAACAGGGCCGCGACCGCCTGCTGGAAATCAACTCCAACGGCGGCGAGCAGGCGCAGGCGTTAGCGGAATCCATCGCTGAACAGGATAACGATACCGGTCTGGTGAACTTCGCCATGAACCTGTTCGATATCATCGGCATCAATCAGGACGATCGCGGCGAGCATATGATCGTGCTGACCCCGTCCGACCATATGCTGGTGCCGGATTTCCCGGGCCTGCCGGAAGACGGGTGCACCATCACCTTTAACCGCGATGTGGCGTTGTCTCGCGAAGATGCGCAGTTCATCACCTGGGAACATCCGCTGATCCGCAACGGCCTGGATCTGATCCTGTCCGGCGATACCGGCAGTTGCGCCCTGTCGCTGCTGAAAAACAAAGCGCTGCCGGTGGGTACGCTGTTGCTTGAACTGATTTATGTGGTGGAAGCCAAAGCGCCGAAGCAGTTGCAGCTCAACCGCTTCCTGCCGTCAACGCCGATCCGCATGCTGGTGGATAAAAACGGCACTAACCTCGCGGCGCAGGTAGAGTTTGAAAGCTTCAACCGCCAACTCAGCGCGGTGAACCGCCACACCAGCAGCAAACTGGTGAACGCGGTACAGCAGGACGTGCATGCCATTCTGCAACTGGCGGAAAGCAAGGTAGAAAGCGCGGCGCAGGCGTTAATTAAGACGGCGCGCGAAGAAGCCGATGAAAAACTGTCTGCTGAACTGTCGCGTCTTGAAGCCCTGAGAGCGGTCAACCCCAATATCCGTGATGATGAACTCGCGGCAATTGAGAGCAACCGTGATCAGGTGCTGGCAAGCCTTAATGAAGCAAGCTGGCGGCTGGACGCGCTGCGCCTGATCGTCGTTACGCATCAGTAATCGGGAAACACTATGCTGGAAGCCTATCATCCTGCAACCGATCCCTGGCTGGTCGTCCTGTATCAGGACGACCATATCATGGTGGTCAATAAGCCGAGCGGGCTGCTCTCTGTCCCCGGCCGGCTCGAAGAGCACAAAGACAGCGTGATGACGCGTATACAGCGCGATTATCCGCAGGCGGAATCGGTGCATCGTCTGGATATGGCGACCAGCGGCGTGATCGTGGTGGCACTCACCAAAGCCGCCGAGCGCGAACTGAAGCGCCAGTTTCGCGAACGCGAACCGAGCAAGCAGTACGTCGCCCGGGTGTGGGGACATCCGCCGGAAAAAGGCCTGGTGGATTTACCGCTGATTTGCGACTGGCCGAACCGGCCAAAGCAGAAGGTGTGTTATGAAACCGGCAAAGCGGCGCAAACCGAGTATGAAGTGCTGGAGTACGGCGAGGATAATACCGCTCGGGTGCTGCTAAAGCCGATTACCGGGCGCTCTCACCAGTTGCGCGTACATATGCTGGCGCTGGGTCATCCGATTTTAGGGGATCGTTTCTACGCTACCCCGGAAGCCTTAGTGCTGGCGCCGCGCCTGCTGCTGCACGCCCAGACGCTGACCATCACCCATCCGAAATTCGACAGTGCGATGACGTTCCGCGCGCCCGTCGACTTCTGAACCTGCACCGTTGCCTTCAGCCTGAAGGCAACGTTCCTGGTTATTTAAAGCCTTTCGTCGTTTTAATCAGATCGTAAGCTTTTTGAATTTCCTGCGCTTTCTGCTTCGCCATTTGCATCATTTCCGGCGGTAACCCTTTGGCAACCAGCTTATCGGGATGGTGTTCGCTCATCAGCTTGCGATACGCACGCTTAATGGTGGTGGGTTCATCCGTCGGTTTTACGCCCAGCACGTTACAGGCGTCTTCCAGCGTCGGGCCCTGTGGCGCTTGCTGCCACGGTCCTTGCTGATGCCCCTGCTGCCCGCCACCGCTGAACTGCGCGCCGCCCTGCATCATGCGCAGGAACTGGTCGAACTGGGTGCGGGAAATCCCCAACTCTTCGGCAATGATGTACAGCACTTCGCGCTCATTGGGATGCAGGGAGCCGTCGGCGAACGCCGTCTGGATCTGAATTTCCAGAAACATCCGAATTAAATCGAAACGACCAAAACAGATGCCGCGCAACTGGCGCATTTTTTCGCGCAACGGGTAACCCGGCTCTTTGCCCACGCGAAACGCGTTCTGCGCGGCGATGCGCGAATTACCATGCAAATCCATCCGGTCCATAAACAGCGACGCCATATGGATATCTGCCTGAGTCACACGCCCTTTTGATTTAGTGAGATGCCCCATCACTTCAAATGTGGTGGTGAAAAACAGCGATTGCCGCTGTTGTTGCGTACTAAAAAACGCCATCCGCCGACTGCGCGCTTTGTCAAAAAAGTGACCGATCAGCAAACCTAACACGACGCCCCAAAAGCCACCGCCCATCATCAGGGCCATCGCCACGCCAACTATTTTTCCCCAATACTGCATAGACTCCCCAAATCGTCAGGCTGCTGGACAGGCGATATTCCCTTTTTGCGCGCGTTTTACGCGGTATCAGGGCCTTTTAGCCCGGCGTTGACGCCACGGTCAACTGCGGGACATCGCCTATAATTTGCTTTATCATACCCGTCATTCAAAGCCGTGCCTAACAAACAGGCTCGAAAGCGGGCAGGATTAACACTAGCGCTGTGGTAATGAGTCAGTTAGTCTCTGACCGTTTGCCAGCGCTATACCCTTTTGATTCTTTCAGGTTGCATCTATGCTCACGTGCGACCAGGCGCATGATGCATTCTTGATCCTGAACGATGACGGGGACAGGCCACTGATGACGGAACAACGAATAACACGTATGAAAAAACGTATTCCCACCTTGCTGGCCACCATGATTGGCGCAGCCCTCTATAGCCAACACGGTATGGCTGCAGACCTCGCTTCACAGTGTATGCTTGGCGTGCCCAGCTACAACCGTCCTCTGGTAGAAGGGGAACCCAACAGCCAGCCCGTGACAATTAACGCGGATAGCGCGAAAGGCGATTATCCCGATAACGCCGTGTTTGGCGGTAATGTGGATATCCAACAGGGCAACAGCCGCTTACAGGCGGATGAAGTTCAGTTGCATCAAAAACAGGTCGAAGGCCAGCCGGATCCGGTACGCACCGTCGATGCCCTGGGTAACGTTCACTACGACGATAACCAGGTGATCCTCAAAGGGCCGAAAGCCTGGTCGAACCTGAACACCAAAGATACCAACGTCTGGGAAGGCGATTACCAGATGGTAGGACGTCAGGGCCGCGGAAAGGCAGACGTCATGAAGCAGCGCGGCGAAAACCGCTACACCATCCTGGAAAACGGCACCTTTACTTCGTGCCTGCCGGGTTCAGATACCTGGAGCGTGGTGGGCAGCGAAGTGATCCACGACCGTGAAGAGCAGGTCGCGGAGATCTGGAATGCCCGGTTTAAACTGGGCCCGGTGCCGGTTTTTTATAGCCCGTATTTGCAGCTTCCGGTGGGCGATAAGCGCCGCTCCGGTTTTTTGATCCCCAATGCCAAATACAGTACTAATAACGGTATTCAGTTCTCGCTGCCTTATTACTGGAACATCGCGCCGAACTTCGATGCCACCATCACGCCGAACTACATGGAGAAACGTGGTACCCAGTGGCAGAACGAATTCCGCTATCTGACCCAGGCGGGTGCCGGTTTGATGGAGTTTGATTATCTCGGTTCCGACGACCAGTTCCAGGACGATCACCCGCAGGAAAGCGACAAGCACCGCTGGCTCTATTACTGGAACCATAGCGGGGTGATGAATCAGGTTTGGCGCTTTAACGTTGACTACACCAAAGTCAGCGATCCGTATTATTTTAACGACTTTAGCTCAACCTACGGTTCCAGCACCGACGGCTACGCCACGCAGAAATTCAGCGCCGGTTATGCCAACGAGAACTTTGACGCCACCGTATCCAGCAAAAAATTCCAGGTATTTAATACCCAGGCAGGCAATACCTACGGTGCCGAGCCGCAGTTGGATGTGAACTGGTACCAGAACAATGTCGGTCCGTTTGATACCCGTATTTATGGCCAGGCGGTGAGATTCGTTAACGTAAACGAAAACTACCCTGAAGCGACCCGCGTACACATTGAGCCAACCATCAGCCTGCCACTGTCGAATCAGTGGGGTAGCATCAATACCGAGGCAAAACTGCTGGCTACGCACTATCAGCAGGATAATATCGAGCACTTCCAGAATTACCTGGGCGGCAATAATGAAGCGGCTAACAAGCTTAAAGAATCGGTAAGCCGTACTCTGCCGCAGTTCAAAATTGACGGCAAAATGGTGTTTGAGCGGGACATGAACTGGGCGGAAGGCTACTCCCAGACGCTGGAACCGCGCGCGCAATACCTGTATGTGCCCTATCGCGATCAGAGCAGTATCAATAACTTCGACTCCTCTCTGTTGCAGTCAGACTACTCCGGCCTGTTCCGCGATCGGACCTATGGCGGCCTTGACCGTATCGCTTCGGCTAATCAGGTCACGACTGGTGTGACATCGCGTATTTATGATCAAGAAGCGATTGAACGTTTTAACGTTTCCGTTGGTCAAATCTACTATTTCACCGAGTCCCGTACCGGTGATGAAGATATCAACTGGGAAAAAGACAAGAAAACCGGCTCTATCCTGTGGGCGGCGGACACCTACTGGCGCATCTCCGATCGTTGGGGCCTGCGCGGCGGCGTTCAGTACGATACCCGTCTGGATAATGTCGCCACCGGCAGTAGCGCCATTGAATACCGCCGCGACGAAGACCGTTTGATGCAGTTGAACTATCGCTATGCCAGCCCGGAATATATCCAGGCGACATTGCCTTCGTTCTCTGAAGCTACCCAGTATAAAGACGGCATCTCTCAGGTTGGCGTCACGGCAAGTTGGCCGATCGTCGATCGCTGGTCCGTAGTGGGCGCGTACTACTACGACACCAATGCGAAAAAGCCGGCCGATCAGATGCTTGGCGTGCAGTATAGCTCCTGCTGTTATGCCATCCGCGTGGGTTATGAGCGGAAAATTAACGGTTGGGAAAATGACCAGAGCAAATATGACAATGTGTTTGGCTTCAACGTTGAACTGCGTGGCCTGAGCTCGAACTACGGTCTCGGCACCCAGCAGATGTTGCGTTCGAACATTCTGCCGTATCAAAGCTCGCTGTAAGCCTTGATGTATATACTCCGCTTTGCGATTAATCATAATGGAAAAGGTATGAAGAACTGGAAAACGCTGCTTCTTGGTCTCACCCTGGTGGTGAATGCCAGTTTCGCTGCGCCGCAGGTTGTCGATAAAGTCGCCGCCGTCGTGAATAACGGCGTGGTGCTGGAAAGTGACGTTGATGGTCTGATGCAGTCCGTGAAGCTCAACGCGGGCCAGGCTGGCCAACAGCTTCCAGATGACGTGACCCTGCGTCATCAAATTCTGGAACGTCTGATCATGGACCAGATTATCCTGCAAATGGGCCAGAAAATGGGCGTCAAAATTAGCGATGAGCAGCTCGATCAGGCCATCGCGAATATCGCGAAGCAGAACAACATGACCCTGGACCAGATGCGTAGCCGTCTGGCCTACGATGGTCTCAATTACAACACCTACCGGAGTCAGATTCGTAAAGAGATGACGATTTCCGAAGTGCGTAATAACGAAGTACGCCGTCGCGTGACCATTCTGCCGCAGGAAGTCGAATCCCTTGCGCAGCAGGTGGGCAACCAAAACGACGCCAGCACCGAATTGAACCTGAGCCACATCCTGATCCCGCTGCCGGAAAACCCGACGGCGGATCAAGTCGGCGAAGCGGAAAGCCAGGCGCGCTCTATTGTCGACCAGGCGAAAAACGGTGGTGATTTCGGTAAATTAGCCATTGCTTACTCCGCAGACCAACAGGCGCTGAAAGGCGGCCAGATGGGCTGGGGACGTATTCAGGAGCTGCCGTCCATCTTTGGTCAGGCGCTGAGCACCGCCAAAAAAGGCGATGTTGTCGGCCCAATCCGTTCAGGCGTGGGCTTCCACATTCTAAAAGTGAACGATCTGCGCGGCCAGTCGCAAAGCATTTCGGTGACCGAAGTGCATGCGCGCCATATTCTGCTGCGTCCGTCGCCGATCATGACTGACGATCAGGCGCGCGTGAAGCTGGAACAGATCGCCGCTGATATCAAGAGCGGGAAAACCAGTTTTGCCGCTGCTGCGCGTGAGTTCTCCCAGGATCCGGGCTCTGCCAACCAGGGCGGCGATATGGGTTGGTCTTCACCTGACGTTTACGATCCGGCCTTCCGCGATGCGCTGATGAAACTGCAAAAAGGCCAGATCAGCTCACCAGTGCACTCTTCCTTCGGCTGGCACCTGATTGAGCTGATGGATACCCGCAACGTCGATAAGACCGATGCGGCGCAAAAAGATCGTGCTTACCGGATGCTGTTCAACCGTAAGTTCTCGGAAGAAGCAGCGACGTGGATGCAGGAACAGCGCGCCAGCGCTTACGTCAAAGTTCTGAGCAACTAATGACCAACACCTGGCGTGTGGTAATCACTCCCGGCGAACCCGCCGGGATTGGTCCCGAGCTGGTCGCGATGCTTGCGCAGCGCGACTGGCCCGTCGAACTGGTGGTCTGCGCCGACCCGCAACTTCTCCTGGCTCGCGCCAGCCTGCTTAATCTCCCCCTCACGCTCCATCCCTTCCAGCCCGATACGCCACCGCGCCCCCAGCAAAAAGGATCACTGACCGTGCTGCCGGTATCTCTGCGCGCGCCGTCCGTCGCCGGGCAACTGGAAGTGGAGAACAGCCATTACGTGGTGGAAACCTTAGCCCGCGCCTGCGACGGTTGCATCAACGGCGAGTTCGCCGCGCTGATCACCGGCCCGGTGCATAAAGGCATTATCAATGATGCCGGTATCCCGTTTACCGGCCATACAGAATTTTTCGAAGAGCGCGCCCACAGCCATAAAGTGGTGATGATGCTGGCGACCGATACGCTGCGCGTGGCGCTGGCCACCACGCACCTGCCGCTGCGCGCGATTGCAGACGCCATCACCCCCGCGCTGCTGCGTGAAATCATCACTATTTTGCACAGCGATTTGCAGACCAAATTCGGCATCCCGCAACCGCATATTCTGGTGTGCGGCCTGAATCCCCATGCGGGCGAAGGCGGACACATGGGCACCGAAGAGATCGACACCCTGATCCCGGTGCTGACCGAAATGCGCGCCAAAGGCATGAATCTTACCGGGCCACTCCCGGCAGATACGCTTTTCCAGCCCAAATATCTCGATCATGCCGACGCGGTGCTCGCGATGTACCACGATCAGGGCCTGCCCGTGCTAAAATACCAGGGCTTTGGCCGCGCGGTGAATATCACGCTCGGTCTACCCTTTATTCGTACCTCGGTCGACCACGGCACCGCGCTTGAACTGGCCGGCCAGGGGACTGCCGACGTGGGCAGTTTTATCACGGCGCTTAATCTCGCCACCAGCATGGTTTTTAACAGTAATAATCAATGAATAATCGAGTTCACCAGGGTCATTTAGCCCGCAAACGTTTTGGGCAAAACTTTCTTAACGATCAATTTGTTATTGAGAGCATTGTCTCGGCCATTCATCCGCAAAAAGGCCAGGCGATGGTCGAAATCGGCCCAGGTCTTGGCGCATTAACCGAGCCGGTAGGCGAACGTCTGGATAAGATGACGGTCATCGAACTTGACCGCGATCTGGCGGCGCGCCTGCAAACCCATCCGTTCCTGGCACCGAAGCTGACCATTTATCAGCAGGACGCCATGACCATGGATTTCGGCGAGTTGTCCCGTACGCTGGGCCAGCCGCTGCGCGTGTTCGGCAACCTGCCGTACAACATTTCCACGCCGCTGATGTTCCATCTCTTTAGCTATACTGATGCGATTGCCGATATGCACTTTATGTTGCAAAAAGAAGTGGTCAATCGCTTGGTTGCAGGGCCGAACAGTAAAGCGTATGGTCGTTTAAGCGTGATGGCGCAGTACTACTGCCAGATTATCCCGGTGCTGGAAGTGCCGCCGACGGCGTTTACTCCACCGCCCAAAGTCGACTCCGCCGTGGTGCGCCTGGTGCCTTACACCACGTTGCCGCACCCGGTAAAAGAGATCCGTCTGCTGAGCCGTATTACCACCGAAGCGTTTAACCAACGCCGTAAAACCATCCGCAACAGCCTGGGTAATGTGTTCAGCCTCGACGCGCTGGAAAGCCTGGGTATCGACCCGGCGCTGCGTGCGGAAAACATTTCGGTCGCGCAATATTGTCAGTTGGCCAATTATTTAGCTGATAATCCGCCCTCGAAGGAGAGCTAAGCTATGTTAAATTCGCCCCGTGTTTGTGTGCAGGTTCAGAGCGTTTACATCGAATCGCAATCGTCTCCTGATGAAGAACGTTTCGTGTTTGCTTATACCGTGACCATCCGCAACCTGGGGCGATCGCCTGTCCAGTTGTTAGGTCGTTACTGGCTAATTACCAACGGCAACGGACGGGAAACTGAAGTTCAGGGCGAAGGGGTTGTCGGCGAACAGCCCCATATCGCGCCGGGAAGCGAATATCAGTACACCAGCGGCGCGGTCATCGAAACGCCGCTGGGCACCATGGAAGGCCATTATCATATGGTGGATGAGCAAGGCAATACGTTCAGCGTCGCCATACCCGTTTTCCGTCTCTGCGTTCCAACACTCATTCATTGATAACATGTCTACTTACCTGATTGGCGACGTTCATGGTTGTTACGATGAACTGCAAGCGCTGTTAAAGCATATTGAATTCAATCCGGCCAACGATACGCTGTGGCTGACCGGCGATCTGGTCGCCCGGGGCCCTGGCTCGCTGGACGTGCTGCGTCTGGTGCGTTCTCTCGGCGAGAGCGTGCGCATGGTGTTAGGCAACCACGATCTCCATCTGCTGGCGGTTTACGCAGGCATCAGCCGCAACAAACCCAAAGATCGGCTTAATCCCCTGCTTGAAGCCCACGACGCCGACGAGCTGATTAACTGGCTGCGCCGCCAGCCGCTGTTACAAGTGGATGAAGAGAAAAAGCTGGTGATGGCCCATGCCGGCATTACGCCGCAGTGGGATCTGGCGACAGCGAAAAGCTGCGCCCGCGATGTCGAAGCCGTGCTGTCCAGCGACAGCTATCCGCTGTTTCTGGATGCGATGTACGGTGATATGCCGAACAACTGGTCCACGGAACTGTCCGGTCTGGCGCGACTGCGCTTTATCACCAATGCGTTCACCCGCATGCGCTACTGCTTCCCGAACGGGCAACTGGATATGTTTAGCAAAGACAACCCGGAAAGCGCGCCCGCGCCGTTAAAACCCTGGTTTGCCATTCCTGGCCCGGTTTCACGCGAGTACAGCATTGCTTTTGGGCACTGGGCCTCACTGGAAGGGAAAGGCACGCCAGAAGGGATTTACGCGCTGGATACCGGCTGTTGCTGGGGCGGGACACTAACCTGCCTGCGCTGGGAAGATAAAGCCTGGTTTGTACAACCGTCTAACCGTCAACTTGATTTGGGTGAAGGCGAAGCCACCGCTGTCGCCTCCTGACCCGTCGCGTTCGCCCTTTTCTCAACGATGAGGGCGAAAGCGCTTAACGACGCTCGAGGATCTCGAAGCAATAGCTATGAGAGTTGCTCTCATCCGCGTCGTGGAACTCACTGAATACCGATTGCCATTCGTCCGGTTCGTAGTCCGGGAAATGGGTATCCCCTTCCACTTCGGCGTCAATATGGGTGAGATAGAGTTTCTGGGCCTTCGGCAACAGCTGTTCGTAGATACGACCGCCGCCAATCACCATGATTTCTTCTGCATCACCACAGGCGCTAAGCGCCGCCTCAATCGATGTCACCCACTCAACGCGATCGTCGGTGCCCGGCTTGCTGCTGACGACGATATTTTTACGTCCCGGCAGCGGACGGCCAATAGATTCCCACGTTAAACGGCCCATAATGACCGGTTTATTCAGGGTGTTACGTTTAAACCAGGCGAGATCGGCGGGGAGCGTCCAGGGCATGGCATTTTCCATACCGATAACGCGATCCACCGCGAGCGCCGCAATCAGACTGATCATTGAAATTTTCCCGGGTAAAAAAAATTGCCGCCACTATACGGAAAGCGCATTCTTTAGTCGACTGGCGTCAGGCAGCGAGTGATGAATTATTTACGATCTGTTGCCTGGGCCACGTCGCCAACTGGACAGAGGTGTTACCAACATATTTTAAAACAATAGTTTATCTAAAATTTCCTGAAAGCGTGTTTTTGTCGTCGTTTATCTTCGGTGTGATCGCAGTATTGGTTTAAGTTATAGTTCACAAATTATTGGTTCACGAGATTTCCCCATGCTTGAAACTACGCTGTTTGTCGCCACTATCGCCGCCCTCGGCATGCTTTCACCGGGACCGGATTTCTTTCTGGTTATCAAAAATGCCGCTATCTATCAGCGTAGTGCGGCGCTCATGACGGCGCTGGGCGTGATTTTAGGTGTGATGACCCATATGGCCTATTGTGTAGCGGGTATCGCCGTTGTCATTACCACCACGCCCTGGCTGTTCCAGATGCTGAAATACGTTGGCGCAGCCTACCTGGTGTGGCTCGGTCTGAACGCGCTACTGTCACGCGGCGGCAGCAAGATGGACGTCGCCAGCGCCGAACCGCAACGGGCATCGCTGAAGAAAGCATTTATCCAGGGCTATATGTGCAACTTGCTGAACCCGAAAGCCACCCTGTTCTTCCTGGCGATGTTCACCCAGGTACTGAACGTCAATTCCGGCCTGATGGAAAAACTGTGGTATGCCGGGATTATCGTGGGCTTATCGGTAGTTTACTGGCCTGCGCTGGTGATGCTGATCCAGAGCGCGCCGGTACGCCGCGGCCTGGCGAAAGCGCAGAAGATTATCGATAAACTGCTCGGCGGGATGCTGCTGGCGCTGGGTATTAAAGTCGCCCTGAGCTAAAACGACGTTCTAACGCCCCGGCATGCCGGGGCGTTTTTAATTACGGTGTCGGCTGGCTGTCCGGCGCATCATCCGGGTTCCCGGTGTGTTTACCCTCTTTGGTGCCCTGCCAGCCATGGCGCTGGATCACCGACAGATGCGCGCGGTCCTCGCTGATGATCTCTGTCAGCATGGCGCTGGTGCGCTTGTACACGTCAGCCCGCGCCGCCGTGTCGTGCGCGCCCTGCGCCATCTCTTCCACCATCTGGGTGTTATAGCGGCGAAACAGATCGGCTCGCTCACGCGCTTCATACGGCCCCACGCCAAGCTGTTCCAGCGCCAGGCGACCAACTTTTAATGCACCTTCGAAGGTTTCACGTTCCGGCAGCGTTACGCCCGCTTCGCGTAAGCGAATGTAATGATCCACATCGCGCGCCCTGGCGATGATTTGCAGTTTTGGAAAATGCTCTTTTACCAGCTCGGTTAATTGCAGGCTGGCCTGCGGGTCATCGATGGCGTTGATGATCACTTCCGCCTTCGCTGCGCCAGCGGATTCCAGCAAATCTACCCGCGTGGCATCGCCGTAAAACACCTTCATGCCGAATTTACGCAGCGTTTCGATATGGTCTGGGTCGTGATCGAGTACCACCATTTTTACACCGCTGGATAACAGCAAACGGCCCGAGATCTGCCCGAAGCGCCCGAACCCCGCGACAATCACTCTCGGTTGTTCTTCATCGATTTCGTCGGCTTCGCGCGCCTGCGCCGAATCGTTTTTCTCCAGCCGCGTCAGCAGAACCAGCAATATCGGCGTTGCGGCCATTGAGAGCGCCACCGCCAGCGTCAGGGATTTCGCCCAGGTCACATCCAGCACCTGCGCGGTTTGCGCCGCGCCAAAAATCACAAAGGCAAATTCACTCCCTTGCCCCAGCAGCACGGCAAACCAGCGGTACTGTTTGCGCGGCACCCCCAACGGCCGGGCGATAAGCCATAGCATTACGGCCTTAATGACCAGGAAGCCAACTAACAGCACCAGGATGCGCAGCGGGTTGTCGATCAGCGTACCGAAGTCGATAGACATGCCGACGCCAATAAAGAACAGCCCCAGCAGCAGCCCTTTAAACGGCTCGATATCGCTTTCCAGTGCATGGCGGTATTCCGAGCTCGCCAGCAGAACGCCCGCTAAAAACGCGCCCATCGCCATCGACAGCCCGGCTTCTTCGAGCAGCAAACCAAAGCCGAATACCAGGAACAGCGCCACGGCGCTGAATACTTCGCGTAAACCGGATCGCGCCACAAAGCGCAGCGCCGGACGCGCCACATAGCGCCCTAACAGCACTACCAGCGCCAGCGCGCCCACCACCTTTAATGCCGACAGGGTAAACGCGCCGAGCGTGGTGGCGGCCCCGCTGCTGGCTAATAGCGGGATCATTGCTACCAGCGGAATGGCGGCGATATCCTGGAAGAGCAGCACGGCAAAGGTGCTGCGTCCAAGCTGGGAAACCGTGAGGTTGCGTTCGTTCATCGCCTGCATCGCAATGGCGGTAGAGGAAAGCGCCAGCGTCAGGCCAATCAGTACGGCAATTTTCCAGGAAAGCCCCAGCGCCACGCAAAAGCCGCCGAGCGCCAACCCGCACGCCGCCATTTGCAATACGCCGCCGCCGAATACCGAGGCACGCAGTTTCCACAGGCGCTGCGGATCGAGTTCCAGGCCGATCACAAACAGCATCAGCACCACACCGATTTCCGCGAAGTGCAGAATTGACTCTGCATCGGTCACCAACCGCAATCCCCACGGGCCAATCAGGCAGCCAGCGATAAGATAACCCAGCACCGATCCAAGCCCCAGGCGCACGGCAATCGGCACAATCAGCGCGGCGGAACCCAGATAGATCAGCGCCTGAATCAGGGTATGGCTATCCATGATGCGTCTCCTGCCAGTCGATTAACCGCTGTTTATAGTGTCGCGCCTGAGCCGCAATGGTCTCGTCATCGCAGATAAAGGTGCAGTGCATGGCGAACGGCGGCAGCCAGCGCATCCCGCAATAGAGCGCCGTGGCCTGAAGCGGTTGCGCCAGCACGTCAAAACCGGGGTGATCGCCAATGTCGAAATGATTGTTTCCACCACCTGTGGTGACGGCCCACATCAGGGTTTTGCCTTTTAGCGCGCAGGCGTCGTGCCCGTAGGCCCAGCCGTGCGAAAGCACTTTATCGACCCACAGTTTGAGTAAGGGCGGAATGCTGTACCACTGCATCGGGTGCTGCAACACAATCAGATCGGCCCGCGCCAGCGCCTGCTGTTCGGCAGCGATATCAATAGTGAAGTCAGGGTAAAGTTGGTACAACGAGCGGATTTCGACGCCGTCCAGCGCCTCCACCTGCTCAATCATCCGCTTATTGGCATGGGAATGCTGCGGATAAGGATGGGCATAAATAATTAAAATCATGTCGTTCTCGTTTCGCTAATGCATCCAATAACGATAAGCGATTTTTAAAGAAAACGACATGAACACTAAAGCACACTTCATTTAGGGTTTATTTTTTAATATGGTCATATTCGCGGTTTTCAGTAATGACAACCCCCGGGTTTCAGGTGCCAGAATCACAGAAACGACCAGACCAATCAGGGAGATCAACGCGCCTATCAACATCGCGCGGTTTACTCCATACTGTGCGATAAATAACGGCAGTAGCCAGGTGGAAATAATGGTGCCGATCCGGCTAAGCGACATAATGACGCCCACCGCCGAGGCGCGAATATCGGTAGGAAATAATTCATTCGGATACAACCACTGTAAAATCCCCGGTCCGCCAGAAAAAAAGGCGTATATCGCGAAAGCCAGCACCACCAGCCACATCGTTAAATCAGGGATTAGACCCAGCAACGCTAGCGCCAGCGTCATCATGGCGAAACTGCCAATTAATAACGGGCGTCGCCCAATACTGTTCAGCCAGTACATGGCCGGTAAACAGCCCAACATAAAAAACAGACTAATGACAACATTACCTAACGCCGCACTCTTGCCCTGATCCCAGCCTAATAATCCGACAATTTGTGGCCCATAGGTGTAAATTGCAAACATTGGGATCACCTGACAGGTCCAGATAATGGCGACAAAAAGCACAAAGGGAAAATGGCGTTTATTGAATAACTGAAGAAATCGTGTCTGCTGCGGGGGTTCTTCATCAAACATCACCGGTTCGCCGAAAATTTTCTCCATCATCTGCTGACACTCCGCGACCCGCCCTTTACGAATCAGCCAGCGTGGGGATTCCGGTAAATCAAACCGTCCAATCAGGATAATGACGCAAGGAATAAATGCGCTACCCAGCATCCAACGCCAGCCGCCTTCAATATCATAAAGGCACCAGCCAATCAGATTGGCGCAAGTGGCCCCGACGTACCACATGGTCGCAATAAATCCGACGGCGAAGGCGCGTTGGCGGGTACTGGAAAATTCGGTAATCATTGAGGTGGCTATCGGATAATCGGCACCGATAACGATGCCAATTAAAACCCGCATAACCAACAACTCCACAGGCGATGAAACAAACATCGTGGCGACAGAAATCAGGCCGATAGCGATAATATCGGCCAGAAACATTTTCCTACGCCCAACCCGATCGGAAATATAGCCAAATAAAGACGTGCCGATAAACAGCCCGGCCAACGTGGCGGCACCCAACATGCCAATCCATGTCGCGTCCAGATGCAGTAGAGGCGTCAGTTGCTCAAGCGCCACTCCAATCATTACCAGTACATAGCCATCCAGAAAGGGGCCACCACTGCCCCACAGCATGATACGGCGGTGGATGGCTGAAAATTGCATATCATCAAAATTTCTGGGCTGTTGCATCGCGTTGTCCTGTTATTATCAGCGAGTGGTGAGCGGTTGGGCTTAACCGTACCGGTACTCAATACCAAACGTACCGCGCGGGTATTCCCAGCTTTCCAGGGCGCTATCCAGTCCCAGGATCCGGCAGGTTCCACACTCCAGGCAGCCAGCGTAGTCAAAGCGTACCGAACCATCCTCCTGCTTTTTATATAGCCCGGCCGGACAAGCGCGGGTCAGGAGATCCAACACGGCGTTATCCGGTTGCCCTTTGATAACGATGTGAGGATGCGCTTCATCGACATTGAATTTATTGACGCCAAGTTTGACGTCCACATTAACGGGGGCGTTCATAGGGCCTTCACTCCTTTAATGCCATCCTTAACCAGATTGATGAGTCCGATATGTTTCGCGTGCCCCCAGAGGGTTTTACGTAGCGGCACTGGCGATTTGCCATCAACAGTAAACAGAGAATGCATCACGCCAGCAGCCATGGCAGGGTAAGCGGTAAACATTCGCGGATTATCAAGAAACGCTGGTAAACGCTGATAAGCGCGCATATCTCGCAGCACGCTGTTATCAAGATGGCGCTGATAATCAGCCAGCCCCTGCTGGTTGAAATCGCCACTGCGCATTGCGCTTAGAACCGCTTTGGCCGCCGCTTCGCCAGAGCTCATCGCCAAATCCATACCCCGGATGGTAAAGCCCAGATTCATACACATGCCTGCCGCATCGCCTGCAATCAATACGCCGTCACCCGTTAGCGTCGGCAGCATAGTGATACCTGCCTCAGGCACGACATGGGCGGCATACTCAATCATCTTGCCGTCGGCAATTAATGGCGCGATGGCAGGATGGCGTTTGAAATCTTCCAGCATTTGCGGAACAGATTTTGATGAGGCGCTGATATGGTGCAGGCCGCAAACCAGGCCCAGGGATAAGGTTGTACGGTTGGTATATAAAAAGCCGCCGCCCATCAGGCCATCTGTTGGCGCACCGGCAAACAGGCAGGCAACGCCTTCATTGCCTTGCAGATTAAAACGCTCGCGGATCGTTGCCTCAGGGAGTTCGATGAGCTCTTTCACACCCACGGCGACGTCCCTGGACGTTACCCGCTGCGCCATGCCCAACTGCTCCACCAGTAAAGAGTTCACCCCGTCCGCGAGGATCACTACGCTGGCCTCCAGCACATCACCATCCGCCTCGACGCCGACAACCTTGCCGTCGCGTTGAATGATGTTATCGACGCGGACCCCGCTGATAAATTGCGCGCCAGCAGCTTCCGCTTGCTCCATTAGCCAGGGATCAAATTTGGCGCGCAATACCGACCAGGAGGCTTGGGCCGGATCGACGGACTCACCGTTTAGATAATCCATACTGACGGCAGCGGTATCCGTCAAAAAAGCCAGCTTTTCCCGTGTAATAAGTCGCTCTAAGGGAGCATGATCGGCAAAGCCAGGAATAATGCGCGCCAGCGTGTGAGCATAAAGGCGCCCGCCGGTGACATTTTTAGCCCCCGCGTAATTACCGCGTTCAATGACTAACACCTGCGCGCCTTCCCGGGCCAGAATCAGCGCAGCAACTATTCCCGCCAGCCCTGCACCGACAATAATGGCATCGAAGTTATCTTCGGACATACGTTCTCCGGAACCTTATAGTGAACAGGGAACCCTCCGGGTTCCCTGTTTTGGTAATCAACGTGATAACGCTGCGGTTAACGCAGGCAATACCTTGAACAAGTCGCCCACGATGCCGTAGTCCGCATACTGGAAAATCGGCGCGTTTTTATCTTTATTAATCGCAACAATCGTCTGTGCGCCATTGGCTCCCACCATATGTTGGATTTGCCCGGAGATCCCCACCGCCAGATACAGGTCGGGTTTGAGCATCAGATTTGAGATGCCGACATAGCGTTCGTGCTCCATCCACTTTTCGTTTTCTGCCACGGGCCGTGAGCAGGCCAGCTCCGCGCCAATTGCCTGACAAAGCGCTGAGGCCAGCGCGATATTCTCTTTATTGCCGATACCCCGGCCTACACTCACCACACGCTTCGCTTTATCCAGATCGACGGTGTTACTTTGTTTCGCCTGCGACGCAGTGCAAATCACCGCCGTTTTCGGCGATTTCCACATCACTGTTTTCGCAGTGCCGCTGACGCCACCGTTGAGCGATGCAGGCTCAAACGCGCCTGCGCTTAACGTCACCACTGACCAGGGGGAGAGCAGCGTTTCGTCACCCATCGCCAGACCGCCAAAAACCATATGCTTCGCCACCGCACAGCCATTCTCAATAGTTAACATGCTGGTATCGTTCGCTACCGCTGCCGTAAGCCTGGCTCCAAGGCGGGCGGCAAGGAGCTTGCCGCGCCGTGTCGTAGGAAGCAGCACCAGCCCTGAGTCGCTGTACGCGCGTACCGTCTCTGTCATGGCATCGGCGTAATCTTCAATCATTCGGTCCTGCGGTTTCCCGGATAATATCCATACTTCGCTCGCGCCGAGTGCAAAAGCGCTTTCAGCCTCAGCCTGTGTCAATGCGAATACATGAACCTGCTCCGCCAGTTGCTGCGCCCCGCCAATTAATTCCGCCAGACGAGCCGCAGCATCTGTAAATACCCAACAGCTTGAAAACTTGCTCATTTTGCTCCCTCTTAATGAATAATTTTGCGCACATGCTCGGCAAATGCTGCTATCTGGTCATCACCATCGCCTTCGATAATCAAGCGCTGACGTTGGCACTGAGTGGGTGCGCTAACGCACTGCGTCGAACGTGCCTCAGGCGTACCGATACTGAGATCGGCCAGTGTCCAGGCATGTACAGGTTTCTTCGCTGCGCCAAGAATGGCTTTCATCGATGGGATTTGCGGGGCGTTTATATCTGTTGATACTGCAATAACGGCAGGCAACGGGAGGATAAGCGTTTCAATCTCATCTTCCAGTTCTCGTTCGACGGTGATGGCGTCATTCGTTAGCGCGAGAATATGGCTAATGCCGTTGACAGCGACAATATTGAGCGCTTCACCAAGTAGCAAGCCCACCTGCTGAGCATAAAGATCGGCTGAGCCATCGCCGCAGACGATTAAATCAAAGCCTATTTTCCGGGCAGCAGCGGTTAACACGGAGGCTGTTTGATGCGGAAGCACCTGTTCAAGCGCATCATCAATGACTACCACTAATTCATCCGGACCGCGAGAAAGCACGTCTTTACGGCCTTTCGCATTATTCAGCGCATTACCGCCAACGCTTAACGCAACGATCTGCGCATCAGGGATCTGTTGACGCAGTTGGCATCCAGCCTCAATAGCATTCAAATCATACTGGCTTATTTTAGTTTGAGCTTTGCTCACATCCAATGAGCCATCCGCGTGGTTTACTACAATATCCTGCTCATCCGGCACGCACTTGTAGCATGTAATTATCTTCATTACATCTCCAGAATAGTCATTAAGTATCGAACACATCGGCAATACAATAAATAAATAACATGCAAAGAAGGCTAAAAATAAAATCTACATCACCAATACTGAAGACCATTCAGCATTCAAATAATGTATTTTCAGTATTGCCTGGCACCTCACCAATATTGAAAACTCCTACCCATCACTCGCACCAGAAAAACAAATAAATCGTTGATTTTATTTTTATAATTTAAAAACACCCCCTCTCACCCGGCTCCCCACCCCGCGACTCTGTGATCCATTTAACAGAATAAACCAAGCCCTGTATTCATTATTTTCCGGCAATATCTTAAAGCTCAGGCCATACCGTTCTCGCTAAAGTTTTATTTATTGCCTCAGTCACGCCAAATGAAAGGGAAACACGTGACAAATAATATTGCCAATATGTAATAAAATTGGAATTTAAATATGATCAATGAAAAGAAAAAGCCAGGAATTGAACCTAAGGTTTTTTTCCCACCCTTAATAATCGTCGGCATATTATGCTGGCTGACGGTAAGCGATCTGGATGCTGCAAATAACGTCATCAATGCCGTATTCAGTTACGTGACATCGGTGTGGGGTTGGGCGTTCGAGTGGTATATGGTTGTGATGTTCGCCGGTTGGTTCTGGCTGGTATTCGGCCCGTATGCGAAAAAACGTCTGGGCGACGGGCCGCCGGAATTCAGCACCGCCAGCTGGATTTTTATGATGTTCGCCTCGTGCACCTCCGCAGCGGTTCTGTTCTGGGGTTCCATCGAAATTTACTATTACATCTCCAGCCCACCCTTTGGCCTGGCGCCAAACTCCACTGCCGCTAAAGAATTTGGTCTGGCTTATAGCTTATTGCACTGGGGCCCGCTGCCCTGGGCGACCTATAGCTTCCTGTCTGTGGCATTCGCCTACTTTTTCTTTGTCCGCAAAATGGATGTGATTCGTCCAAGCTCTACATTGACGCCGCTCGTGGGTGAAAAGCACGCTCGCGGATTATTTGGCGTTGTCATCGACAACTTTTATCTGGTGGCGCTGATCTTTGCGATGGGGACCAGTCTTGGGCTGGCCGCGCCGCTGGTGACGGAATGTATCCAGTATCTGTTCGGCGTTCCGCACACGCTGGAGCTGGATGCAATAATTATCTCCTGTTGGATCGTGCTAAATGCCATTTGCGTTGCCTGCGGATTGCAAAAAGGGATCAAGATCGCCAGCGATGTGCGGAGTTACTTGAGCTTGTTGATGCTTGGCTGGGTGTGCATTGTTGGCGGTGCCAGCTTTATGATTAACTACTTCACCGATTCTATCGGGATGCTGTTGATGTACCTGCCCCGAATGCTGTTCTATACCGACCCGATCGGCAAAAGTGGGTTCCCGCAGGGCTGGACCGTCTTCTACTGGGCATGGTGGGTCATTTACGCCATCCAGATGAGCATTTTCCTGGCGCGCATTTCCAAAGGCCGCACGGTTCGCGAATTGTGCCTTGGCATGGTCGCTGGCCTTTCTGCCGCCACCTGGCTGCTATGGACCATTCTGGGGAGCAACACTTTGCTGTTGATGGATCAAAACCTCATCAACATTCCCCATCTGATTGAACAATACGGCGTACCACGCGCCATTATCGAGACCTGGGCTGCGTTACCGATGCGTACCGCGACCATGTGGGGTTTCTTTATGCTGTGCTTTATCGCCACCGTTACGCTGATCAATGCCTGCTCTTATACGCTGGCGATGTCCACCTGCCGTGCCGTAAAAGAAGGTGAAGAACCGCCACTGCTCGTTCGTATCGGCTGGTCAATTCTGGTAGGAATCATCGGCATCATTCTGCTGGCGCTGGGCGGGCTTAAACCCATTCAAACCGCCATCATTGCCGGCGGATGTCCCCTATTTTTCGTCAATATTCTTGTCACGCTTTCGTTTATCAAAGACGCCAAAGTGCACTGGAAAGAGTGATTTTTACTGCCCCATGACTCCACACTGAAGAGGTTTAAAGATGGATTTTTCGTTGAATGATGAACAGGAACTGTTTGTCGCCGGTATTCGTGAATTAATGGCCAGTGAAAACTGGGAAGCCTATTTCGCGCAGTGCGATCGCGACAGTCAGTATCCAGAGCGCTTCGTCAAAGCCCTGGCGGAGATGGGCATCGACAGCTTATTAATCCCCGAAAAACATGGTGGGTTAGACGCCGGTTTCGTTACCCTGGCGGCGGTCTGGATGGAACTGGGCCGCCTTGGCGCGCCAACTTATGTGTTGTACCAACTGCCTGGCGGATTCAATACCTTCCTGCGCGAGGGTTCTCAGGAGCAGATTGATAACATTATGGCGTTCCGTGGCACCGGCAAACAAATGTGGAATTCCGCTATCACCGAACCGGGCGCGGGTTCCGATGTGGGGAGCCTGCAAACCACCTACACCCGTAAAAACGGCAAAGTCTACCTAACCGGGAATAAATGCTTTATTACCAGTAGCGCTTATACCCCCTTTCTGGTGGTCATGGCACGCGATGGCGCCTCGCCTGAAAACGCCATCTTTACGGAATGGTGCGTCGATATGACCAAACCCGGCATTAAAGTGAACAAGCTCGAAAAACTGGGTTTGCGTATGGACAGTTGCTGTGAAGTGGTCTTCGAGGAGGTGGAACTGGAAGAAAAAGACTGCTTTGGTCGTGAAGGCAACGGTTTTAATCGCGTTAAAGAAGAGTTCGACCATGAGCGTTTCCTGGTTGCGTTGACCAACTACGGCACGGCGATGTGCGCTTTCGAAGACGCCGCGCGCTATGCCAACCAGCGCGTTCAGTTTGGCGAAACGATCGGCCGCTTCCAGTTAATTCAGGAAAAATTTGCCCATATGGCGATCAAACTGAACGCGATGAAAAACATGCTTCTGGAGACCGCGTGGAAAAGTGATAACGGCTTAATCACCTCGGGCGATGCGGCAATGTGTAAATTTTACTGCGCCAATGCCGCTTTTGAAGTGGTGGATTCCGCCATGCAAGTTTTAGGCGGCGTAGGTATTGCAGGCAATCATCGCATCACCCGCTTCTGGCGTGATTTGCGTGTTGACCGCGTCTCCGGCGGTTCTGACGAGATGCAGATCCTGACGCTGGGCCGCGCGGTATTGAAAAAATATCGCTAATCATCTGCCTTGCTAACGGCTTTGGGTATCTCTCAACCCAGGCCGTTAAAAGTGAATGTCAAAGGAAATATTATGACTTCTCAATTATCTATGCCTGAGTTCGGCCCACTTTCTGGTGTGCGGGTGGTTTTTTCCGGGATTGAAATCGCCGGTCCTTTTGCCGGGCAGATGTTTGCCGAATGGGGTGCAGAAGTGATCTGGATAGAAAACGTCGCCTGGGCGGACACTATCCGCGTTCAGCCGCACTACCCTCAACTGTCACGCAGAAACTTACATGCCCTGTCGCTCAATATTTTTAAAGACGAGGGTCGTGAAGCTTTTCTGAAGCTGATGGAAACCACGGATATTTTCATAGAAGCCAGTAAAGGTCCGGCATTCGCCCGCCGGGGAATTACCGATGAGGTGCTATGGCAACGCAACAAAAAGTTGATCATTACCCATTTATCGGGTTTCGGCCAATACGGCACCGAGGAATACACGCATCTACCCGCGTATAACACCATCGCCCAGGCCTTTAGCGGCTACCTGATCCAGAACGGCGATAAAGACCAACCGATGCCCGCATTCCCCTACACAGCGGATTATTTTTCTGGCATGACTGCGACCACCGCCTCCCTTGCCGCACTGTCCAAGGCCCGGGAGACAGGCGTTGGCGAAAGCATTGATGTGGCAATGTATGAAGTCATGTTGCGTATGGGTCAATATTTCATGATGGATTATTTTAATGGCGGCGAGGTTTGCCCCCGGATGACGAAAGGAAAGGATCCCTACTACGCCGGTTGTGGTCTGTACCGCTGTCAGGACGGTTACATCGTGATGGAAATTGTCGGCATCACGCAAGTTGAAGAAATTTTTAAAGATATAGGCCTGGCGCATCTCCTGGGCACCCCGGAAGTTCCGTCGGGGACGCAGTTAATACACCGTATCGAGTGCCCCTTTGGGGAATTGATTGAAGAAAAACTCGACGGCTGGCTTGCCTCCCACACAATAGAACACGTATTGGGCCGCCTTGCTGAATTGAATATCGCCAGCGCGAAAGTATTAGCCATCCCGGAACTTGAGCATAACCCGCAATATCTTGCCCGGGAGTCGCTTACCCAATGGCAAACGCTGGATGGCAAAAGCTGCCGCGGTCCAAATGTCATGCCTAAATTTAAAAATAATCCCGGCCAGATTTGGCGCGGCATGCCTTCACATGGCATGGACACCGCCGCTATTCTGAAAAATATCGGGTACAGCGAGAGCGAGATCGTCGCGCTTGCTGAAAAAGGCTTGGCAAAAATAAACGCTTAACCATAGCCAGATACCCGGGCCGCCGGAGGCCCGTGCTGGCTTTATAACAACAGGGATCGGGATGCAATGGATATCATCGGCGAGCAAGACTTACGTCAGATGTGGGATGACCTGGCAAGTACATACAGGGAAAAAACTGCGCTGATAGTTGAGTCCTGCGAGGGCAAGGCCATGCAATACAGCTACGCCGTGCTTAATGACGAAATTAACCGCACGGCTAACCTGTTTACCACGCTGGGTATAGTTAAAGGCGATAAGGTGGCATTGCATCTGGATAACTGCGCGGAATTTATTTTTTGCTGGTTTGGGTTGGCAAAGATTGGCGCGATCGTTGTTCCCATCAATGCGCGCCTGATGGGCGATGAGAGCAGTTGGCTACTGAAGAATTGCCTGGCGCGCCTGGTTGTCACATCCCTTCCGTTTTACCCGATGTATCGGCAAATTAAAGCAACCCGGCAAACCACACTGCAACGTATTTGCCTGATCGCCGAAACGCTGTGCGATGTTGACGACGATACCATTGATTTTCACCGCCTGCGTCAAGGCCAGCCCACAGCATTGGTTACTCTGCCGCCGCTCAGTCCGCAGGATACGGCGGAAATATTATTTACCTCTGGCACCACTTCCCGGCCTAAAGGTGTCGTTATCACCCATTACAACTTACGTTTTGCAGGCTATTACTCTTCCTGGCAGTGCGCTCTGCGTGAGGATGACATCTATCTGACCTCAATGCCCGCATTTCACATTGATTGCCAGTGCACCGCCGCAATGGCGGCCTTTTCTGTGGGGGCAACTTTTGTTCTGCTGGAAAAATACAGTGCGCGTGCGTTCTGGAAACAAGTTTGCCGGTACCGGGCTACCGTCACCGAATGTATACCAATGATGATCAGAACGCTGATGATGCAACCCTCGGTTCCGGAAGAACGCCATCATTGCCTGCGAGACATACTTTTTTATCTTCATCTTTCGGCTGCTGAGAAAGACGCCTTTATCGAACGGTTTAATGTCAGGCTGCTGACCTCATACGGTATGACCGAAACCATCGTCGGCGTAATTGGCGATCGCCCTGGCGACAAACGATGCTGGCCATCTATCGGGCGGGTAGGGTTTGGCTATCAGGTGGAAATCCGCGATAACCAGAATCAGCCGCTCCCCTACGGTGAGACGGGAGAAATCTGCATTAAGGGCGAGCCTGGAAAGACGCTGTTTAAAGAGTATTACAACCATCCCGACGCCACAGCGCGCACCTTCGACAACCGTGGCTGGCTACATACCGGCGATTTTGGTTATGTCACTGAGGAAGGATTTTTTTATTTTATCGACCGTAGCTGCAATATGATTAAGCGTGGCGGTGAAAATATCTCTTGTACGGAGATCGAAAATATTATCGCCAGCCATCCTATTATTCAGGACGTAGCGGTCATTGGCATACACGATGCCTTACGCGACCAGGCACTAAAAGCCTTCGTTGTGGTTAATGAGGGCGAAAAGCTTAATGAGAGTGAATTCTTCCTGTTCTGCGAAAACGCGATGGCAAAATTTAAGGTGCCCACTTCCGTCGAGTTTTGCAGCGATCTCCCGCGCAATTGTACGGGGAAAATCATCAGAAAATACCTGAAATAATCGCTGGCTTGCCTGTCCGGCGTCCCCTCTCAGGATCCCATATCTATAAGGATATCAAACCCTATGAACTCATCACTGCATATTATCCGTAACGGATCTCTTCTTGAAATTATTCTCGACAGACCCAAGGCCAATGCGATTGACGCAAAGACCAGCTTCGCCATGGGTGAACTCTTTATGCGCTTTCGGGACGATCCGCAATTACGCGTAGCAATCATTACCGGCGCAGGAGAGCGTTTTTTTTCTGCGGGCTGGGATTTAAAAGCAGCAGCCGACGGCGAAGCATCGGACGCTGATTTTGGTCCGGGCGGCTTTGCCGGTCTTACCGAGTTATTCGATCTGGATAAACCGGTAATTGCTGCCGTGAATGGCTACGCTTTCGGAGGGGGATTTGAACTAGCGCTGGCGGCAGATTTCATTGTGTGCGCCAGCAATGCCCGCTTTGCTTTACCCGAGTCGCGTCTTGGCATTGTGCCCGATAGCGGCGGCATACTTCGCTTACCTAAAATACTTCCTCCGGCTATCGTCAATGAAATGGTCATGACGGGGCGACATATGGATGCCGAAGAAGCGCTGCGCTGGGGCATTGTTAATCGCGTCGTTGAAGCTGGCGAATTAATGGCAAGTGCAAGAGAGTTGGCCTCCAGGATCATTGAAAGCGCACCACTCGCCGTTGCTGCATTAAAAGAAATCTATCGCGAAACCCGCGAATTATCAGTAGAACAGGGTTACCGACATATTCGCAGCGGTGTATTACATCATTATCCCGCCGTATTGCATTCAGAAGATGCCAGCGAAGGCCCGCTCGCGTTTGCTGAAAAACGTTCGCCGGTGTGGAAAGGTCGCTAATAACAATGTAAAGGAGCGCAATGTGAGTATTTATTCATTTGAAGGATTAACTCCAGTAATACACCCAGACGCATATGTTCATCCCAGCGCTGTTATTATCGGCGACGTGATTATAGAAAAAAATGTCTATATTGGACCCCATGCATCATTACGTGGTGATTATGGGCGGCTTATTGTTAAAGCCGGTTCAAATATTCAGGACTGCTGCATCATGCATGGATATTGCGATATGGACACCATCGTCTACGAAGGTGGCCATATCGGGCATGGTGCGGTATTGCATGGTTGCGTTATTGGACGTGACACCCTGGTGGGCATGAACAGCGTTATCATGGATGGCGCTGTTATTGGTGAAGAAAGTATTGTGGCGGCGATGAGTTTTGTGAAAGCAGGCTTTATCGGCGAACCTCGCCAAATGCTGATAGGCAGCCCGGCCAGCTATCGACGGGACGTGACCGAGCGGGAGCTTTACTGGAAGAGATTAAACACCAAAGAGTACCAGGACTTAGTGCAACGGTGTTTGGCAGGATTACAGGAGGCAACACCGTTGACGGAGCAGGAGCCTCAACGCCGCCGTTTAAAGGGCATCACCGACGTAAAACCCACAGCGTTATGAAATCAGTCTTCAAAAGAGCCTGGCATTCAGGCTCTTTCAGCTATGTCAGTTTAACGGCGCTGCGATTTTGAAAGCATCATTAGCCACTTTTGTTCCCGGTTCATTTCCTCTCCAACCCGAGTTGATTGTCGAGGTAATGCAACCGCCAATTCGTCTTTATTTTGTGGGCTGTTTTGGAAGCGAGTGTGAATATGCGAATCGATATGTTTGACTTTCACTAATCGCTGGCATTGGCAACCTCGGCCCTCAAGCTGATTAGGGATAGTCTTGGTTTCACACATTATCTCCCCAACCTGCGAAAGAATATAAGAAATTGTATTTATCGCTTTGCACTGAGGAATATCAAACTCCCCGGCAATTTCCTTTGCACTCACCCAACGATTTTGCGCCATGACCCAATTAGCAATTAACAAATAAAGCGGTTTCCCTACAATTTCTTCACTCATAATAACACCGTTATCACATATTTATCGTCACACCATGAAATTATCAGGTAGTAAAACTAACCCGCGCCCATAACCACATTGGATTCATGGATAATAGTACGACAATAATGTCACAAATACCGCTTTAGAGTTATACAGGCTGCATTTATGAGAATAACGATGAAGGTAACAGCGTAGAATGCAGGGGTTTAAGGAGATAAAGGCGTATGGCCAGTAAGTTGCCATACGCCTTGCAGGTTAGTTATCCAGTTCACTCATAGATTTAACCTGATCGCGGTTAATCTGCTCGGTTTTACCGGTTTCGGCATTTTCATAAGAGACCAGCCCGGTATCGCTATCCACTTCAGGTTTACCATCGGTAACAATCGTGCTGCCGTCGGTGGTTTTAACCGACTGGTTAGAAGAGCAACCGCTAATAAACAACAGCGCGCTGGCGGCTAAAATAGGGGTAATAAGGATTTTCGCTCGCATGGTTTTCTCCCGTGCATTGCAGTGTATTTATCGTATTTACCCTCTAACTATAGTTGCCCGAACGAAACGGTGGCGCGGAAACAGAACACTCTTAGCGCGCCACGCTGCGTTATCAGGATTTATCCGCCGGATAACCGTCTTTATAAATAACGGTTTTGGTGATTTTCCCATTCGCGTCATAGGCCGAGACTTCACCCTCAGCGAGTCCATTTTTATAATTAATGACCGTGCGTAATTTACCATCCTGGGTATACCCCTGGGATTTGCCTTCCGCTTTGCAATTCACCAGCGGCGTATGGGTGCGTAATTGACCGTTGGGATAATAAAGATCGATGTATTCGTTAAAGCAGCGGTTTTTTACTACGGTTTCGAATTTTTTATTGCCGTTATCATAACGCTCAATCAGTTTTCCTTCCGGTACGTTGTCCGCCACCGAAATGGAGGGTGTTTCTAATTTATGATTTTGCAGATCTTTCTGCGTGGTCCCCTTTGCATACTCGGGGGTCATCCCCATCGCATCAATCGTATTGGTAACGGAGGAAGAGAATTCGGCGCAGCCTGCGAGCAGCAGGGAAAACGACATGATTACCAGTGCACGTTGCAAAATGATCTCCTTAATAAGTGCATTCCTGCGGGCACGATAATTTTAGCCGAGGAATAATCGGCTACCGGAAATCCATCATATTTGGTAGGGGAAATAATAACGAAGGGAAATCAGTAACGCGAAAACCACGCCTCACCGCGACGATGCTCAATAATATAAACGCTTCGCGGTGAAGGTTTCGCCTGACACATACCGGTCTTAAATATCTTCAGTAGTATGATTAACGACAATTTCCAGGGTCTTACGAATGATGTCGCCCTTCACCGCGTCCTCGGTGGTTTTCAGCGCCGCCATCAATCGCACGATAATAGTTTTATTAGTGAGCAGCTCTTGCGAAGCGATAATACTGTTTACCACAGTACCGAGCAGTAAAGACTCTTCGGCCAGCATTTCCCCAGCGTTACGGAAATAGTTGGACAGCGCAGTATCGGGCACGTTGGTATAGGCATCTGATTGTTTAATCATTACCTGGCTCATTTACTTACATCCTTATGCATGAGTGATGAGATGCAGTCAGTGTTTTTTACTGTTGCCTGGCTGCGGGCTGTCGCTGAACAACGGGTAAACGTTACCCGTGCTTTTTCTGGCATCCCTGCCCAACGCGTTTTCATCAGGAACTGGCTTGTGCCGCGTTGTGACCACGGTATTACTCACTTCAGCGATAACCTTAACAATTAACTTGCGTCGCTGAACGTCGGTTTCACCGGACGTCATTGCCCGCAGCATCCTGATGAGGGCTTGAAAATTGACAGGCAGGTTTTCCTTAAGCAGGAAGAGAACTGCCTCACCAATAATTTCATCTGTCAGTTGCTCAATTTCACTTCTGTTCATAACTGCGTCTCTGATTGCCGCATTCTTCCGGTCGGATACGCGGCATTGAGGCAGTTACCCGGGGAAGAAGGTCAGCTCCAGGTCGGCCGACCTCTGTGTAACCTGAGTATTACTCCCGCCAGAATTGACTTAATAACCAGGTAACCAGTCGCTATTAGGCGGTTTCGTCATGGCGCTCAAAAAGCAGGCCAATCAACGTATGGTAGTGACTTTCCTCTTCCGGCCCGGATGCCTGTTCGAGCCGGCGAAGTAATTTGGTGCAGATAGCCTTCCGGCTCAAATTGCGGCCATCCCGAAGGATCTCCACTGCAATCTGCCCGAGCGTTTCCTGCTGGGATGGCAATGCCGCCTTATTGAAATAACGGGCAATGGCATTAGCGCTTCCCGGAAGGTAACCGTTCTGTTGCATATGTCACTCCAGTAATATTCAGAATCAGTAAAGTTTAAGGAAAGTATACAAGATGACTAAAGTTGTACATCGAAATTGTACAAACACACAAGGCTTTTTTAGCGAAATTATTAAAAATCCTTAAATTCAATCAGATAAAACCACTCTTTTTTTCTATGAGCGGATTGTACAACGTTGTATACGGTGAAAATCGATACATCTCCCAAAGCTCGCTTCAAAATATATCCTGTATCTTATCCAGGGATATTTAACAATTAGCTTGCCAACCAATTAAGATGTAAGAAATTTGTTTATAAAAAGCGGGCTGCCTGCGAGCTATCAGAAATGAAGCCATTTTGCGCCGCGCATCCGCCCCGGTTGATTAAGATAAGCCTTAATCATGACAAGACCTCGCGTGAGTCATCTGATACTGTGGCGCTTCATACACCTACCTGGAATTGTCATGCTCACCACCATCATTTATCGCAGCCATATCTGCGACAACGTTCCGGTTAAAACGCTGGAAGAAATGGTCGACGCAGCAAATAACAAAAATGGTCATGCCGACATTACCGGCATTCTGCTGTTTAACGGCACGCACTTTTTTCAATTGCTTGAAGGGCCAGAAGAAAGTGTGCTGACAATCTATCGTCATATTTGCGAAGACGTGCGCCATTACAACGTGGTGGAACTGCTGCGGGATTACGCGCCCGCGCGGCGTTTTGGTAAGTCGGGGATGGAACTGTTTGATTTACGAGAGCATGACAGTAACCAGGTGCTTCAGACGGTGCTGGATAAAGGCACCTCTAAATACCAGTTAACCTACGATGATCGCGCGTTGCAATTCTTCCGCACCTTTGTCGAGGCCAGGGAAAAAGAAAACTATTTTGAAATTCCGGCCGCTGATTCCTGGGATTTTATCCCTGATGGCAGCGCTGTAACCGCGCAATCACCGGCGGCGCAAACGGAGAATTGCAGTTTCGCCTTCCAGCCGATTATCGACCCACTTGCCCAGGAAGTGGTCTCGCTGGAAGCGTTGCTGCGTACACCGGACGGCGGTTCGCCGCAGGCCTGGTTTGCAGAGCGGGCTGGCGATGAGGTTTACCAGGCGGATCTTGAAAGCAAAACCGTCGCCTTTGCGATGGCTGCTGCCTTGAATATCGGCAAACAAAGCCTGTCGGTTAACCTGCTGCCGATGACATTAGTGAAGATCCCCGGCGCGGTGGAATTTCTGGTTCAGGAAATTCATCAGCACGGGCTGGTGCCGGATCAGATTATCGTCGAGTTCACCGAACAAGAGATTATCTCGCGTCTTGAAGAATTCACTGGGGCTATCCGCCAGTTGAAAGCCGCCGGTATTCGCGTGGCAATTGACCATTTCGGCGCTGGCTTTGCTGGCCTGTCGCTGTTGGCCCGCTTTCAGCCGGAGCGTATTAAGATCAACCGCGAACTGATCGAGGACGTTCATAAGAGCGGCCCGCGCCAGGCGATCATTTTAGGCATTATCAAAAGTTGTACATCGCTGGAGATTTCAGTGTGCGCTGTGGGCGTTGAAAAACCGGAAGAGTGGATGTGGCTGGAGTCAGCAGGCATTTCGCTGTTTCAGGGGCATCTGTTTGCCCGTCCAGCATTTGCAGGGATCCCCGCCGTGGCATGGCCGGAGAAAAAAGCTGGTTTTTGAATAACTCACCTCGCGTTGTGGTCTGAAAGGAAAAATTTGTTGGGATAATCATCAGCAAGACGCGAGGAATCTTATTACACTCTTTAGTGCCAATTTTCATAACACCTGAGGCGGTTCGTGATAGCGAATAGAGTTCAAGGTTATACAACAGAAAATGATTTGTACAAGATGTACAAATTAGTTAGTTTGGAACATGGACGTCCCGATTTGAGTATGAGTGATTCAATGGCCTTTTACAGTATTGGCGAAGTCGCTGAACGATGCGGAATAAATCCTGTCACACTGCGCGCCTGGCAGAGACGCTATGGATTGTTCAAACCTCAGCGAAGTGAAGGTGGGCATCGTCAATTTGATGAAACAGATATTCAGCGTATCGAAGAGATAAAGCGCTGGATACAGAGCGGCGTTCCTGTAGGGAAAGTCAAAGCGCTGCTAGAAGAAAGCCAGAACATTGAGCATGACAACTGGGGATCCTATCAGGAAGAGATGATGGCCGTGTTGCGCCATGCCCGTCCCGCAAAAATCCGCGCCGCAATCTTAGCGGCAGGCCGTCAGCACTCCGCCGACGCGCTTATCGATCACATTATTATTCCCGTGCGCCAACGGCTTCGGCTCGATCAAAATACCGCCCGTGCAATTTGCAGCATGTTAGATGGCGTGCTGATTGATTACGCGGTGTCATCACTGGCAGAGTCACGCAAAAAATCGGCAAAAGAAGCGTTACTGATTGGCTGGGACTGCGACGATCGTACCCGGCTGTGGCTGGAAGCCTGGCGGCTTTCACAACGGGGATGGAATATCGACGTACTGGCGGAACCGCTGGAAGCCCCGCGCCCGGAACTGTTTCCCGGTCAGCATATCTTTGTCTGGACAGGCAAAGCCCTGTCGCTACGTCAGCAGGAACAGTTATCCCACTGGCAGGAACAGGGCTTTGATATTGCGTTCCACGGCGTTTAACACGCACCCCGTCGATTAATTAACCTCCGGGGTGCGGCTTGCGCCGTTTCACTTATTTTGTGATTTGCGCGTGCATCTCCTGTACGGAAATCACTTTTTCCTTCGCATCCGCATTCAACGCCATCGCCGTCGCGAAACCGCCGTTCAGCGTGGTGTCGTAGTGCACTTTATACTGCAACGCGCTGCGGCGAATCAGTTTGGAATCCTCAATCGCCTGGCGTCCTGCGGTGGTGTTGATGATATAGGTGTATTCGCCATTCTTGATACGGTCCTGAATGTGCGGACGGCCTTCATGCACTTTGTTCACCAGACGCGGGTTAATGCCTGCTTCGCCCAGCACAATCGCAGTACCGTGAGTGGCATCCAGTTCGAAGCCCTGCTTCAGCAGTTTCGCAGCCAGGTCCACTACGCGCTCTTTGTCGCCTTCGCGAACCGACAGCAGCGCGCGACCCGATTTCTTCATGGTCGAGTTACTGCCCAGTTGCGCTTTGGCGAACGCTTCCGCGAAGGTGCGGCCCACGCCCATCACTTCGCCGGTAGAGCGCATTTCCGGCCCTAACAGCGGGTCAACGCCCGGGAATTTGTTGAACGGCAGCACCACTTCTTTCACCGAGTAATACGGCGGAATGATCTCTTTGGTGACGCCCTGTTCAGTCAGCGTTTTGCCCGCCATCACGCGCGCCGCCACTTTCGCTAATGCCACGCCGGTAGCTTTGGAAACGAACGGTACGGTACGCGCGGCGCGTGGGTTCACTTCAATCAGGTACACTTCGTTGTCTTTCACCGCGAACTGTACGTTCATCAGACCGCGAACCTGCAACTCCATCGCCAGTTTTTGCACCTGCTGGCGCATCACGTTCTGAATATCCTGGCTCAGCGTATAAGCCGGCAGCGAACAGGCGGAGTCGCCGGAGTGGACGCCCGCCTGCTCGATATGCTCCATGATGCCGCCAATCAGCACCATTTCGCCGTCGCAGATGGCGTCCACGTCCACTTCAACCGCGTCGTCCAGGAAGCGGTCCAGCAGTACCGGCGCATCGTTGGACACGCTGACCGCGGTCAGGAAGTAACGACGCAGGTCGGATTCGTCATAGACGATTTCCATCGCACGGCCGCCCAGCACGTAGGATGGACGCACCACCAGCGGATAACCGATTTGCGCGGCTTTCTCTACCGCCTGCTCGATGGCAGTCACGGTGGCGTTGGCTGGCTGTTTCAGTTTCAGGCGATCCACCGCCTGCTGGAAGCGTTCACGGTCTTCCGCGCGGTCAATGGCGTCCGGGCTGGTGCCGATAATCGGCACGCCAGCAGCTTCTAATTCACGCGCCAGTTTCAGCGGAGTCTGGCCGCCATACTGAACGATAACGCCTTTCGGCTTCTCGATACGTACGATTTCCAGCACGTCTTCCAGGGTCACCGGTTCGAAGTAAAGGCGGTCAGAAGTATCGTAATCGGTAGAGACGGTTTCCGGGTTGCAGTTAACCATGATGGTTTCATAACCATCTTCACGCAGCGCCAGCGAGGCGTGTACGCAGCAGTAGTCAAACTCGATGCCCTGTCCGATACGGTTCGGCCCACCGCCCAGCACCATGATTTTTTCGCGATCCGGGTTCGGGCGCGATTCGCATTCATCTTCATAGGTGGAGTACATGTAGGCGGTATCGGTGGAAAACTCCGCCGCACAGGTATCCACGCGTTTGTATACCGGATGGAGCTTGTACTGTTCACGCAGCTTACGGATTTCCGATTCACGTACGCCGACCAGTTTTGCCAGGCGCGCGTCGGCGAAGCCTTTGCGCTTCAGGGTCCACATAAAATCTGCCGTCAGACCGGTGATGCCGACATCCGCCACCTGCTCTTCCAGGCGAACCAGTTCCTCGATTTGCACCAGGAACCAGCGATCAATGTTGGTCAGGTTGAATACGCCATCAACCGACAGACCGGCGCGGAAGGCGTCGGCAATGTACCAGATACGCTCGGCGCCTGCGTCTTTCAGCTCGCGGCGGATTTTGGTCAGCGCGTCCGGCTCATCCAGATTCACTTTCGGGTCAAAGCCGGTTGCACCCACTTCCAGGCCGCGCAGCGCTTTCTGCATTGACTCCTGCTGGGTGCGGCCAATCGCCATCACTTCGCCCACCGATTTCATCTGAGTCGTCAGACGGTCGTTAGCACCCGCGAATTTTTCGAAGTTAAAACGCGGGATTTTGGTGACTACATAATCGATAGACGGTTCAAACGACGCCGGAGTACGGCCGCCGGTGATGTCGTTCATCAGTTCGTCCAGGGTGTAACCCACCGCCAGTTTCGCTGCCACTTTGGCAATCGGGAAACCGGTCGCTTTCGAGGCCAGCGCAGAAGAACGCGACACACGCGGGTTCATTTCGATAACAATCAGGCGACCATTTTTCGGGTTCACCGCAAACTGCACGTTGGAGCCGCCGGTCTCCACGCCGATTTCACGCAGTACCGCCATTGAGGCGTTACGCATGATTTGGTATTCCTTATCGGTCAGGGTCTGGGCCGGGGCGACGGTGATGGAGTCACCGGTATGAATGCCCATGGCGTCGAAGTTTTCGATGGAGCAGACAATGATGCAGTTGTCGTTTTTATCGCGCACCACTTCCATCTCGTACTCTTTCCAGCCGATCAGCGATTCGTCGATCAGCAGTTCGTTGGTCGGAGAGAGATCCAGGCCACGCTCGCAAATCTCTTCAAACTCTTCGCGGTTGTAAGCGATACCGCCGCCGGTACCGCCCATAGTAAAGGACGGACGGATGATGCACGGATAACCCACATCCGCCGCGACCGCCAGCGCTTCTTCCATAGTATGCGCAATACCGGAACGCGCGGTGTCGAGGCCAATTTTCTTCATGGCGACGTCAAAACGACGGCGGTCTTCCGCTTTGTCGATAGCATCTGCGGTCGCGCCAATCATGGTGACGCCGAATTCCGCCAGCACGCCCTGACGCTCCAGTTCCAGCGCGCAGTTCAGCGCCGTCTGGCCGCCCATGGTTGGCAGCACCGCATCCGGACGTTCTTTCTCGATGATTTTACGCACCACTTCCCAGTGAATCGGCTCGATATAGGTCGCATCGGCCATTTCCGGGTCGGTCATGATGGTTGCCGGGTTGGAGTTTACCAGGATAACGCGGTAACCCTCTTCGCGCAGCGCTTTACACGCCTGGGCACCCGAGTAGTCAAATTCGCAGGCCTGGCCGATGACAATCGGACCAGCGCCAAGGATCAGGATGCTTTTTATGTCTGTACGTTTTGGCATGGCTCTTTTCTCCTGATTATTTGGCGTTCTTGCGGTACTGCTCAATTAACGCAATAAAATGGTCAAACAGCGGCGCGGCGTCGTGCGGGCCGGGGCTGGCTTCCGGGTGTCCCTGGAAGCTGAATGCCGCTTTATCGGTGCGATGGATGCCTTGCAGCGTGCCATCGAACAGGGATTTGTGGGTGATGCGCAGCGTGGCAGGCAACGTAGCTTCATCTACTGCGAAGCCGTGGTTCTGCGCGGTAATCAGCACGGTGTTGTTTTCAACGTTTTTCACCGGGTGGTTGCCACCGTGGTGGCCGAACTTCATTTTCACGGTTTTCGCACCGCTGGCCAGCGCCAGCAACTGATGCCCCAGGCAGATGCCGAATACCGGAATATCCGTTTCCAGGAAGGTTTTAATCGCCTCGATAGCGTAGTCGCACGGAGCCGGGTCGCCTGGGCCGTTGGAGAGGAAAATCCCGTCCGGGTTCATCTTCAGTACGTCAGCCGCCGGGGTCTGCGCGGGCACCACCGTCAGGCGGCAGCCGCGATCCACCAGCATACGCAGGATGTTACGCTTCACGCCGTAATCGTAAGCCACCACGTGGAACGGCAGTTCCTCGTCGGTTTTGGCTTCCGGCAAACCGTTTGTCAGTTCCCAGCTTCCCTGGGTCCAACGGTAGGGCTCGTTGGTGGTGACTTCTTTCGCCAAATCCATTCCGCTCAGGCCCGGGAAGCCTTTGGCTTTCTCCAGCGCCAGTGCGGCATCCAGATTGTCGCCAGCAATAATGCAGCCGTTCTGCGCGCCCTTCTCGCTCAGCAGGCGGGTCAGCTTGCGGGTATCCACATCAGCGATGGCCACGATATTGTGGCGCTTCAGGTAAGAAGAGAGGTCTTCGGTATTGCGGAAGTTGCTGGCAATCAGCGGCAGGTCACGAATGACGAGGCCTTGCGCATGTACCTGGGAGGATTCTTCATCTGCCGGGTTAGTACCGACATTACCAATATGGGGATAAGTGAGAGTGACAATCTGGCGGGAGTAGGAAGGATCAGTGAGGATTTCTTGATAACCGGTCATTGAAGTATTGAAAACGACTTCCCCTACTGCCGTACCTGATGCCCCTATGGCCCGACCGTAGAATTGGGTTCCGTCTTCCAGAACCAACAGCGCTGACTTAATCAAAACGTCCTCCAGGGAATAAACAGTCAATTTATCTGCATATTAATTCATTTAGTATGAATGAATCAACGCAAATACGCTTGCCCGGTGAATTTTTGGCAAACGGCGGCATTCTAAGGAGAGGATGGGCAAAAGTCTACCCTGAAAACGGGATTTTTCAGGTATTTTTGTCAACCACAGAGAAATAAAGAGGGATAAGCGCTAAAAAACCGATCAAACCTGGTCACGAAACCGATTAACAAGCGTATTAAATGTTAAATCTGCATCAGATGCCACTAAAAAGTGGACCGAATGGTCAAAATTTACAATAAAATAACACCAAACCACGAGATAACCCTGAAAAACAGCCAACTCAGCAATTTAAATACATAAACACTATAAAAAATAAAGGGTGATAAAATATCACCCTTTCAATCAATGCACTACGATTGTAATAACCACATCACGATGGGTAAAAAATACTATAAATTGTTCAAGTCCAGTACATCCCGCATATCAAAAAGGCCGTTCTTCTCAGCATTGACCCACAATGCGGAGCGAATGGCACCATTTGCAAACGTCATACGACTTGATGCCTTGTGTGTAATCTCCACGCGCTCGCCGATATCCGCAAACATCGCCGTATGTTCGCCAATAATGTCGCCTGCGCGCACGGTCGCGAATCCAATGGTGCCAGGCTGGCGTTCGCCGGTATGGCCTTCACGGGTATACACCGCGCAATCCTTAAGATCTTTGTTTAACGCATCCGCAATCGCCTCACCCATAGCTAACGCAGTGCCGGAAGGGGCATCCACTTTATGGCGGTGATGCGCTTCGATAATCTCAATGTCGGTGTAGTTGCCCATCACTTTGGCCGCTTTCTCCAGCAGTTTCAGCATCACGTTTACGCCTACGCTGAAGTTGGCGGCGAACACGATGCCGATATCCGTGCTGGCGTCGCGGATCGCCTGCTTGCCCGCTTCATCAAAACCCGTGGTGCCGATCACCATACCTTTTTGATGCGCGCGGCAAAATGCCAGGTGCTGCAATGTGCCTTCCGGACGGGTGAAATCGATAAATACGTCGAAATCGTTAACCACAGACTCAAGGCTGGACTGAACCAGCACACCTGTTTTGCCTGCGCCTGCCAGCTCTCCGGCATCGCTACCCAGCAGCGAAGAACCCTCACGCTCCAGCGCTGCGCCAAGAACTACCCCTTCCATTTGCAGCGCCGACTGAATCAGCTGCCGTCCCATACGGCCGCCTGCTCCCGCGATAGCTACGCGAACCTGTGCATCATGCATATCGTTACTCTTTATGTTTAAAAATGACCGGGTACTGAGTTTCAGGTTAACGGCTCTAAGAACGCGCTGCCAACCTAAAATACCGATGATTAGAAATTTACGTCAAAAGCATAGTGATATCAGTAAATGCCATTAATCCCTTACTCAGTGACAGGGTTAATTCACTTTTGACATTGCACCCTACTTATTATGTGGATTTGCTGTCCATTTGTTTACAGCTTCTTATGTAACGGCGTTCCTTTTAAGCACAGATACACTTTGCAGACCACGATCACATTCTTATAAAATTTTAATTCGCTAACAAACCTGTCGATAAGGCGAGGACCCATACCTGTCGGCTAAACTGTTTTTTTAAACCAAACGTTTTGATTATTGCGAAATAAAAATCCATGGAGGGTCACCCGGTTACTGCGATTTTCTGTTATCGCAAAAGGCAAAACGGTGGCGGAAAACACGCAAAAAACGATAAATTGTATCGTCTCAGTACGTAATAAATGACAAACAAAATGATAAGCCGGGTAATTATCCCTCTTGCGGAATAATAAATATTTATCAGGATCGCTCACAGATTTGATGAAATGCGACCTTTGTCTTATTGTCTGAATTAACCGTTATGCTTCCCCTGTGCGTGGAAGATGAAATAATTACTTGTAAATCATGAGCCTCTCTATGAAAAATTATGATGATTTGCAGCGTTTCAAGGATAAGACACGCACCGGCGCTATCGATTTCAAGGATATGTCGGCGCAAAGCCAGCAGCACAGCAACGGCAACTGGGCCATCATTAAACAGCTGTCGTCCGAAGGTGACGAGCAAACGTTATTTGCGCAAGGAGGCAGCGTGTCCGCCCCGGTTCCCCAGGCCGTTGATGCCAGAACCTTCGAGGCCAGCCTGACAAAACCCGCGCAAACTGAACCCAGCCCGGTCGCCAAAGCGTCGTCTATCTTTGGCAGCCTTGCTCCCGGGCAGGCTGAGCTGCGTCAAACGCCCGCGCAGCCCCCGCTGCTCTCACAGGTGCCGCCGCCGGCCTCTGCTGCCACGCCTGCACAACCCGCTTTATCACACCCTGCCGCACCGGTTAATGCCCCTGCGTCCGGGCAAACTCAACCCGTGCGATTTGATCAGTTATTTGCCACCAAAGGCGCAACGCCAACTGGGCAAAACGCGAAAGATATCCCCTTACAAACGTTGCTGGAGACGATTGCGTCATGCCGTTAGTTTGTGTTTGTTCGCCTAAAGGCGGTGTAGGAAAAACAACCGTTACGGCCAATCTGGCGTACGCGCTGGCTCGCTCGGGCAGCAAAGTCCTGGCGATTGATTTTGATGTACAAAACGCCCTGCGTTTGCATTTTGGCGTGCCGTTGTCCGATGGGCGCGGCTATGTGGCGAAAGCGGGTGAATCCGCCGACTGGAGCCAGTTTGTGCTGACGGCGGGCGGCAACGTGTTTCTGCTGCCCTATGGCGACGTGACCGAAGAGCAACGCCTGATCTTTGAACAGCACCTCGCCAGCGACCCGCATTTCCTGATGCGCGGGTTAAGCACGCTGCTGAATTATCCCGGTCTGGTGATCATCGCCGATTTCCCGCCCGGGCCGAGCCCGGCGCTGAAAGCCATGTCCCACCTGGCGGATCTGCATTTGGTGACATTGCTGGCGGATACCGCTTCCCTGTCGCTGCTGCCACACATTGAAAACCACCGTTTGATCGGTGAACCGCTGAACCACAAACAGGGTTATTACTTTGTGCTGAACCAGAGCGATAACCGCAGGAATATCAGCCGCGACGTCACCGCATTCATGCAGCAGCGGCTGGGCGAGCAGCTTATAGGCATTATTAATCGCGATGAAAGCGTATCGGAGGCGAATGCCTCGCAGCAGTCCATTTTTGATTTCAGCCCTGCTTCCGCTGCGGCATTCGATATTGAATTAATCAGTAAAAGAGTAGCAGGCCTGCTCGGCATAAATATTGGCGACGGTGCGGTTCACGCCAATCTAAAAACATCACATTTCTGACGATTACCAGGAAGGCCTATGAAGAAGGTCCTGTTTTATCTCTTGCTACTGGTGCTTGCGCCAGTAGCGGTGCTGATCATCATTACGCCCATGGATAGCCAGAAACAATATATCTTCGGTCTGGTCAGCCTTGGCATTCTTTTTTTATTAGGGTTCAGTAAAAAACACAGCATTTCCGTGGTGATGATGGTGGTCTCCGCGCTGATGTCGACGCGCTATATTTATTTCCGCGCCACCCAAACCCTGCATTTTAATTCCGAGATTGAAGCCATACTCGGCATCGGGTTATTTCTGGCGGAACTCTATATTTGGGTCATCTTATTACTCACTTACCTGCAAACCGTATTCCCGCTGAAAAGAGGGATTGTCCCGCTGCCGGATGACATCTCGACCTGGCCGACGGTAGATATTTATATCCCTTCTTATAACGAAAGCCTGGAAGTGGTGCGCGACACGGTGCTGGCAGCGCAGTGTATTGATTATCCACGCGATAAACTCAACATTTACCTGCTGGATGACGGTAAGCGCCGGGAGTTCGCGGTGTTCGCCGCCGATGTTGGCGTAGGCTATATCACCCGTAACGATAATTTTCACGCCAAAGCGGGCAACCTTAACCACGCCATGAAGCTGACAAAAGGCGAGTTGATCTGCGTCTTTGACTGTGACCACGTCGCCACGCGTATTTTTCTGCAAGCCACCGTGGGCGCGTTTTTGCAGGATCCAAAGCTGGCGTTGCTGCAAACGCCGCACTATTTCTATTCTCCCGACCCGTTCGAGCGCAACCTGTCAGGGGGTAAAAATATCCCGAACGAAGGTTCGCTGTTTTACGGCCCGATCCAGCAGGGTAACGATAACTGGAACGCCACCTTCTTCTGCGGCTCCTGTGCGGTGATCCGCCGTTCAGCGCTGGAAGAGATTGGCGGCTTCGCGGTGGAAACCGTGACCGAAGATGCTCACACAGCGCTGAAAATGCAGCGTCTGGGCTGGAAGTCAGCGTTTCTGGCGATCCCGCTGGCGGCAGGTTTAGCAACCGAGCGTCTGGTGCTGCACGTGATCCAGCGTACCCGCTGGGCGCGCGGTATGACGCAGATATTCCGCATGGATAACCCGCTGTTTGGCCGGGGGCTGACCTGGCAGCAGCGCTGTTGCTATCTGAGTGCCATGCTCTATTTCCAGTTCGCCCTGCCGCGCGTGGCGTTCTTAACCGCGCCGCTGGCCTACCTGCTGTTTAACCTGAATATCATTCACTCTTCGGCAGGGTTAATTTTCGCTTACGCCCTACCCCACCTGCTGCTAAGTATTTATCTCAACTCCCGCATGAACGGGCGTTATCGCTACAGTTTTTGGGGAGAAGTGTACGATATCGTGTTGGCGTTTCATCTGGTCCTGCCGACGGCGATCACCATGATTTTCCCGAAACGCGGCAAATTCAACGTGACTGACAAAGGCGGCCTGCTCAATATCGGCTATTTCGATTTCAGCGTGGTACGCCCGCATCTGATTGTCGCCATTTTACTCGCCATCGGCATTATTGCGGGTCTGGTCAGGGCTTTTGCCCATGACTACTTTGCGGTGGATCCGAAGGTTATCGCGCTGAACGTGGGATGGGGGATTTACAGCCTGGTGTTCCTGCTGGCGGCAATTGCCGTGGCGCGGGAAACACGCCAGACGCGTAAAACCATCCGTATCGACGTCGACGTGCCGGTGATCGTTCATTACGCCAGCGGCATCTCGTCGCGCACCCATACCCAGGACTTGTCGATGGGCGGCTGCCGTATCGTGGTGCCGGATAACCGTCATCTCACCGACGAGATTGAAGAAATCGAGTTACAGCTACAGTCCGGCGCTATCAGCATCCCGGTCAATGTGATCGGCACTGATGACGAGTTTATCCGCCTGATGTTCGAAGATATTCCGCTGTCCCGCCGCCGCGAACTGGTGCGCGTGGTACTGGCGCGCGCCGACGCGTGGATCCGTCCGCCGAAGCCGCAGGATAACCCATTCCGCTCGCTGTTTATTATTATCCGCAGCGTGTTCGACCTGTTCTGGCTGACCTGGAAATCACGCCATGAAAACCGCCGCCTGCGCGAGGAAGAGGCGCGCCGCCTCAAAGCTGAGGACACCGCTGCATGAAAAGGATGACCGTCAAAGCCTGCCAGGTTTTGCTGGCGTTATGCGTACTGACACGGACCGTACCGGCGCAGGAGCAACAGCCGGGCGCGCCAGATTTCACTGCGCCCGCCGCGACGCCAGTGGATAAGGCAGCGCCGGAGCCGTTCTCCACGCCATCACCGGACGGCGCTATGCCGTCTGACATGCCCGCGACACTCTCCCCGGAAGGGGCCGCGCCGCAAACCGACGCGCCAGAAACCACGCCGGTTCCCGCCATCCCGTTAGATTTACCGCCCCCGACCCAGGCTACTGATAACCCACCCGCCGCGCCGCAGTTAATCCCCGGCAATGCGGTTAGCGTAACGGTGGCGCAGATGGGCCAGCCGCAAGGCGTGATCCTGAGCGGCGGGCAGTTGCAGGCAGGCATCAACTTTACCCTGCCCTCTGACCAGGTGATCACCAGCGCGCAGTTAAACCTGAACCTGAAAGTCTCCCCGGATATGGCCGCGCGTAATACCACCCTGCAAATGATGATGAACGGCCAGCCGTTAGGCACCGTGCCGCTCGGTACGTCGGACAGCAATATCTCGAATTATCAACTGGAGATCCCGGCAGCGCTGGTGGTGTCGAGCAACAACATTAGCTTTAAGATCAACGACGGCGATGCCCTGCTGTGTCTGCGCGATCTCTCTGATAAATATCAGGTGACGATCATGCCGGACACGCGGCTGGATCTGGAAGGCCAGCAGTTGAATATCGGCGCGGATCTCAGCCATTTCCCGCGCCCGTTCTTTGATTCAATGCAGATGACGCCGACCACACTCACCTTCGCATTCCCGGCGAAACTGCTGCCGGAACAGGTCAGCGCGGCGGCGATTGTCGCGTCGTGGCTGGGTATCCAGGCCGACTACCGTGGGATCAATTTCGACGCGATGCGCGACAAGCTGCCGGAGAAAAACGGCATCCTGTTCGGCAAACCCGGCGATACCATCGGCGGCCTGACCATGCCGGAAACCAATACGCCCATCCTGCAAATCGTCGATAACCCGGGCAACCCGGTGTACAAGCTGCTGCTGGTTGTCGGGAATAACGACCAGCAACTGCGCGCGGCGGCATCGCGCTTAACCCGTGGCGATTTCAACGTGCAGTCGCCGTTTATGCCGGTGGACGTACAGACCATCCCCACCAGCAAACCCTATGACGCACCGCGCTGGATCGCCACCGACCGTCCGGTGCGCCTGGTGGAGCTGATGCGCCAGGATCAAAGCCTGACGGTGTCGGGGATCTGGCACGAGCCGTTGCGTGTGGCGTTCCGCGCCGCACCGGATCTGTTCCTGTGGGACGGTGAAACCATTCCGATGCAAATCGGCTACCGGTTCCCGTCGGAAAGCTGGATCGATGACGAGCGTTCCTACCTCTCCATGACCTTCAACGGCACCTTCCTGCGCAATCTGTCGGTAAATAAACAGGGTCTGCTGGAGATGCTGTGGCATAAACTGGGTGGCGACGCGCGCCAGGAGAGCGCCCGGGTGCCGCTGGAACCGTATCTGATTTACGGCGATAACCAGCTATCGCTCTATTTCAATATCGAAACCAAAGAGGCCGCGCCCTGTAGTGTGCTGCTGAATAACAACATCAAGAGCCGCATCGACGAAGATTCCTGGATTGATTTGAGCAAGACGCGGCACTTCTCGCTGCTGCCGAATCTCTCCTACTTCGTGGGCGCGTCCTTCCCGTTCACCCGGCTGGCGGATTTCTCGCAAACCGTGCTGCTGCTGCCGGAAACCCCGGCGGATAGCGAAGTCGGCACCCTGCTGGATTTGGCAGCCCGTTCCGGTATTGCGACCGGCACCGCGCTGTACCATAACCGCGTGATGTTTGGCCTGCCCTCCGGCGGTGCCAACCTGGTGCACCTGAGCCAAAGTGACGTGCTGGCGGTCTCTACCATCGACCAGAACGCCTTCAACCGCGCCGTGCTGGCGCAATCGCCGTTCACCGCCAATGAACATACCTTTGGGGTGCGCGAGCCGACAATGTGGCAGACCGCCCAGCGTTATCTCGAAGGCGACTGGACCGCATCGGGCGTTGACGCCGACCGCTACTTCTCGTCTAACGAAGCCTGGCGCGGGTTTGTGAGCTTCCGCTCCCAGTGGAACCCGTCGCGGCTGGTGGTCATGGCGATTGGCAGCAATGGCGATCAGCTTTCCCGCCTGTCTGGTGACCTGAACTCGGCGCGCATTAACGCCGGTATTCGCGGTGATGTCGCCATCATCACCGAGGAAAACGGCGTGCGCAGCTTCCGCGTCGGCCAGCAGTTCCCCAGCGGGCAGATGCCCTGGTACATGATGGTGGTGTGGTACGCCAACCAGCATTCGGCGCTGCTGGCGCTGATTGGCCTGCTGTTCGCCACCGTGATTGGTTTGAGTCTGTACGCGTTACTGAAAAAACGTGCGCATAAACGCCTTAATCCGCAGGATTACGACAGTGAGTAAAGGTGGTAACAATATGAATCACAATAAAAATACCGCCAGACCATGGACGACGCTCTGCCTGTTCGGCGGGCTGACCGTAGGCGCGATCTCCGCCCAGGCGGCGGACAATAATCCCGCCCTTAAGGCGTTGTTCGATCAGGCCAATTACTGGCATGAAAAATCCCACGACGACCTGGCGAAAGAATCGCTGCGCAAGGTGTTAATGGTGGACGCCAATAACACCCAGGCGATGTACCTGATGGCGCTATGGGCGCAGCAGGCGGGCGACGTGAAAACCGCTGCCCAGTGGCGCGAACGGCTGGCGGCGGTATCGCCGCAGGACCCGAATCTCCAGGCGCTGGATAACGCCAGACAGCTCCAGCAAGTGCCGCGCGGCCAGTTGGATCTGGCGCGCCAGCAGGCCAGAAGCGGCAATATTCCGGCGGCGCTCAACACCTGGAACACGATGTTTAAGGGTGGCGAGCCGCCGCAAAGCCTTGCGCCGGAATACTATCTGACCATGGCCGGGGATAAGTCGCTGTACCCACAAGCGGTCAGCGGCCTGCGCCAGATAACCACCCACTATCCGCAGGATAACGCGGCGCGCATCGCGTTAGGCAAGGTGTTGACCTACCAGGAATCCACGCGCCGGGAAGGGATCGACATTCTGCAAAACATGGCCAGCGGCAGCAAAGACGCTGACGCCGCGTTGCGCCAGGCGCTGCTGTGGCTGGGGCCGCGCGCGGGCGATGAACCGTACTATCAAACCTTTTTGCAGCGCCATCCGCAGGATACCGACGTTCAGAACTATTACCGCACCAACATCGGCGGCGCTGCCAAAGGACAGGGCTTCGAAGCCCTGAACACCGGCAATACCGATGCTGCGCGCGGACAGTTCGAGCAGGTGTTGCAAGCAAATCCAGAAGACGCCGACGCGCTGGCGGGGATGGGCTATGTCGCCCAACGCCGTGGCGATTACGCCGCCGCCGCCCAATACCTGAACCGGGCGGCAAGCCTGGGCGGAGAACAATCCGCTGAACGTAAAAAGCAGGCGGAAGACGCGGCGTTTTACGGCCAGCTCGCCGCCGCCCAGGACGCGCTAAAGCAGGGCAACGTCAACCAGGCATTAAGCCTGAGCGCCCCGCTCGCCCAGCAAAGCGGTGAACAGGGTATCGCGGCGAAGCTGTTCCGCGCCGACGTGCTGCGCCGCAATAAAAATTACGCCGAGGCGGAGCAAGCCCTGCGCGGCGTGCTCGCCGAGCAGGCCGATAACGCCCCGGCCCGAGAAAACCTCTTTTACGTGCTGCGCGAGCAGAATAAAACCGCTGAGGCGCAATCGGTACTGCAAACCCTACCCGCCAGCTTACAGGCCCGTTTGCAGCCGCGCGTCTCCAGCGGCAACCCCACCGATCCGATCCGCCGCCAGGCGCAACAGGCAGTGGCCAGCGGCGATACGCAGCGGGCCATTTTGCTGCTGGAGCAGGGCGTGGCGCGCTATCCTTCCGACCCGTGGCTGCGTCTCGATTTGGCCCGCCAACTGCAAAAACAGGGGCGCAGCGCCGAAGCCACCAACTTAATGGCCCCGGCGTTCCGGCCCGGTGCCAGCCATACCCAGCTTTACTCCGCCGCGCTGTTTGCCAGCGAAAACAACGGCTGGCAGCAGGCGCAAACCCTGCTGTCGCGTATTCCTGCCGCCAGCCAGAATAGCGATATGCGCGAACTGGCCCAGCGGGTGAACTACAACCTGCAAATGACCACTGCCGAGCGGTATCTGGCGCAGGGCGATACGGTTGCCGCCGCCAATACCTTAAAAGCGCTGGCCTCCCGTCCGCCGCAAAGCCCCGCCGATGCGGGCAAACTGGCGCGGATGTTGGCGGAAACCGGTGATGTGGGCGGCGCGGTAACCGTGGTGCGCGACAACATGCGACGCGGCGTACAGGGCAACGCCGGTGACTATGCCGATCAAATTACGGTGCTGAACCAGGCCGGTTTAGGCAGCGAAGCGCAGTCCTGGCTGGCAAACCCGGAGTTACAGGCGCGCAGTACGCCGACACAGCTGGCGAATATTCAGCAGGGCTATGTGATCAACGAAGCCGACCGGCTGCGGGTACAGGGCAACTATGCGGCGGCGTATGACAAGCTGATCCGCGCCATGCAAAGCGATCCGCAAAATACCGATCTGATGTTCGCTATGGGGCGGCTGTATCAGTCCGGAAAGATGAACAAAGAAGCGGGCGTGGTGTACGACTACCTGATGACCCGCGACACGCCGCAGCAGGATGCCCGGGTCGGGGCCATTGACGTGGCGCTGGCGGAAGGCAATACCGACCGCGCGCGCCAGCTGGCAGCAGGGCTGCGCAGCAACGACACGCCGGACCGGCTGCTGCTTCAGGCGCGCGTCGCCGAAGCGCAAGGCAACCACCAGCAGGCGATGAGCTACCTGCGCTCCGCGCGCGGCAAGCTGTTAGGCTTGCAGGGCGCGGGCGGGGAAACCTCACCGATGCTCGGCGGCCTGGCGCTGGCGGATAACCCGTTTATCACCACCGCCAGCCGCGGCGAAGCGACCTCCCCGTCGGTCTATGGACAGGCGATGCCGTGGCAGGTGGCGCAACTGGCGCGTAATCCGCAAACCGCGCCACCCGCTGCCGTGCGTAGCGATCTCCCCGTAGAGAGCGTTCAGGCGGGCACGCTGCGCCAGGTAGACAATATGATCGAGCAGCTCACCGAGAAAACCGCCACCTGGACGCGGGGTTCGGTGGCCGTGCGCGGGCGCGATGGCGAAAGTGGGCTTAGCAAACTCACCGAAATCAAATCACCGCTCCAGTGGTCGACGGTGCCGTTTGGCGATTCGCGTTTTGATATTAACGTCACGCCCATTAGCCTGAACGCCGGAAGTTCATCCGACCAGGCCAGCACCCGCTTCGGCACCGGTGCATTGATCCAGGGCGAAGTGGCCCAGGGCATTTACAACGCCTCTACCACCACGCCGCCGACCCGGCCTAATCTCGACACCCTTGACGTACCGTCCCAGGGTTCGCAAAAAGCCTCCGGGGTGGAGGTGGGCATGGCGCTCACTGGCGATCAGTACAAAATCGACGTCGGTTCGACGCCGCTCGGCCAGGATTTGAATACCGTGGTGGGCGGGATCCAGTGGTCGCCGCAGTTGACCGATTATCTGAAGCTGATCCTCACCGGCGAGCGCCGCGCCGTGGTGGACAGCCTGCTCTCGTATGTCGGCGTGGAAGATAAATACAGCGGTAAGAAATGGGGCCAGGTCACCAAAAACGGCGGCAGCGCCCAGTTGAGCTATGACAACGGTGACGCTGGTTTTTACGCGGGGTTCGGCCTGTATAACTATTTGGGCGAAAACGTGCCGAGCAATAGCAACGTCACCGGGTCTGCCGGGGTCTATCTGCGGCCTTTACGCGCCGATGACCGCGAGCTGAAAACCGGTATCAGCATGACCTATATGGATTTCTCGAAAAACCTGAGCTACTTCAGCTACGGCCAGGGGGGTTATTTCAGCCCGCAGGATTATGTCAGCGTCTCTTTCCCCGTCGATTATTCTCAAACTTTCGACAACTGGAAAATGTCGGTGGGCGCGTCGCTGGGTTATCAATCCTACACTCAGGATAAGAGCGCTTACTTCCCTGGCGACAAACGCTTGCAGTCGCAGTTGGAAGATTACGTCGCCAACGGGTTCGCCAAAGAGGCGTACTACAGCGGCAACAGCGAAAATGGCCTGGGCTATAACCTGCGTGCCGCCGCCGATTATAAGATCAATAAGGACATGACCATCGGCGGACAGGTGGGTTACGACACCTTCGGCGACTACAACGAAAGCTCCGCGCAGCTTTACTTCCGTTATCTGCTGGGAAATAACTAATATGAATGACGCACAACTTTTGCACTATTTCCAGAATCAACAAACCCAGTCAGGATGGTTTGCCCTGCTCCACATCATGGTGGAAAACATGGTGGCGAACGTAGGCGAAACGCAGAGTCACGCCTTTCTGACGCAGATGGGCGACGATGTTGGCAAGGGATTTCCGCTGCCGCTATCAAATACGGTAGGTGAACTGGAAGTCGCGATAAATAAGCAACTTGCGGATTTCAACTGGGGGTATATTGATATCGAAGCCAGCGAAACCGCCCTGCTTATTCGACACAGGGCGCTACCCACTCCCCCCGATCACGCCAAACAAGCGGCATGGAGCAGCGCGATGAGCGCGGTTCTGGAGGGTTTGTATGCGCGCTGGTTGCAGTCTCAGGGGGGGAAACCCACGGTGTCGTTATGGCGCGAAGCCGCGCCGTCGGCCACTGAGGTCATATTCAGATATCAAAATAGCCGATGAGGTGAATGAATGTTGCAGCGATGCAAAACGCTGTTTGTCGCCATGATGGTGTTGCTTACCAGCCAGTGCGCGCTGGCCGGTAGCGCGTGGGATAGCTATAAAGCGCGGTTTTTAATGCCCGACGGGCGCATTATCGATACCGGCAATAACAGCGTCAGCCACACCGAAGGCCAGGGTTTTGCCATGATGATGGCGGTGATGAACGATGACCGTGCCAGCTTCGACAAAATTTGGGGATGGACCAATAAAACGTTAAAGAACCCGGATAACGGTCTGTTTTACTGGCGCTATAACCCGGTGGAAGCCCAGCCCATCACCGATAAAAACAACGCCACCGATGGCGACACGTTTATTGCCTGGGCGCTGTTAAAAGCGGGCGAGAAATGGGGCGATAATACTTATCTCAGCGCCTCGGACACTATCGCCAAAGCGATTGTCGCTTACAACGTGATCAGCTACGCGGGTTACAAAGTGATGCTGCCCGGCGCGAAGGGGTTCAATCTTAACAGCAATATCAATCTGAACCCGTCTTACTTCGTGTTCCCGGCCTGGCGCGATTTAGGCAACCGCAGCCATTTGATGGTCTGGAAAGAGTTAATCAATGACGGCCAGAAACTGCTGGGAAAAATGCGTTTTGGCAACGGACAGCTTCCGGCGGACTGGGTGTCGCTGTATGCCGACGGGCGAATGATGCCCGCCAAACAGTGGCCTGCGCGTTTTAGCTATGACGCCATCCGCGTTCCGCTGTATATCAAATGGTATGCGCCGCAAAGCCCATTGCTGGATCCGTACAAGGCCTTTTGGGGCCAGTATTCCCGCAGCCAGACGCCTGCCTGGGTAAACGTGACTACCAACGATCCCGCCCCGTATAGTATGGACGGCGGCATTCTGGCGGTACGCGATTTCACATTGGGGCAGTTGCCGAAGGGCGAACCGCAAATCACCGCCCAGGAAGATTACTACTCCGCCAGCCTGAAAATGCTGGTCAGCCTGGCGGCTCGCTGAAAGACACGCTGCGCGAATAAGCGCAGCGCTGTTATACCGTGAGGAGGGTGATCTCCTCGGCCTCAAACGCGCTGCGCGTCTCACGGCTCAGCGTCTCTTCAATCACCAGCACGTCGATTTCACTGCATCTCGCGACGGTAAACCGAGCGATACCGGGAATTTTATTCGCCGTCATCGCTACGATGGTTTGATTACTTTGGCGGATTGCCGCTTTCTTGAACTCGCAGTCGGCAAAGTCAAAGCCGGTCAACCCCGACTCCGGGCTCATGGCGCATCCGCCAATAAACGCCTGGTCGAAAATAATATTTCTGATCTGATCCAGCGCGGTGCTGCCCACGCAGCCGCCAATATTTTTCTGGATCTGCCCGCCCAGCATAATCACCTCAATCAGCGGGTGCTTTAACAGCACGGCGGCGATATCCGGCGCATTGGTGACCACGGTGATCGGTAAATCCTCCGGGAAGGCCGACGCCATCGCCAGATTCGTGGTGCCGGTATCAATAAAGATGCAGGTGCCGTTTTTCACCAGTTGCGCACAGCGCTTTGCCAAAAGTCCCTTTTCTGCGTGATTGTGCTCTTTTCGATGGGTAAAACTTGCCTCGTCCTGCAATTGCAGCACTGCGCCGCCATAGACTTTTTTGCAGATCCCCTCTTTGCTGAGTTCATGCAGATCGCGGCGAATTGTGTGTTCAGACACCGCTAACTGCAAGGCAAGATCGCTACAGATCACCCGGCCATTCTCTTGCAGGATCTGGCGGATCAGCGCTTGTCGCTGCTGCGGAAAAGCTGCATAATCGAGCATATAAATCCTTAAATCATCACAAACGAGCTATAGTGAGCATACTCCTGCACCCAGGCGCGGCTGTCAACGTCGCCATGCCTGCTCCGGTATAAAATTTTGAAGAGGATCCCCATGTCCCAACACCGTTCCGGCGTTTCATCCACCTTTGCGACTCGCCTTGTTTTCTTTATTGCCGGATTCGTCACGGCGGCCTGGGCGGTGATCGTGCCGTTCGCCCGCAGTCATACCGGCGTCAACGAGGCGACCCTGGGCACGCTGCTGCTGTGCCTCGGCGTGGGCGCGCTGATTGCGATGCCGGTAACCGGGTTGCTGACCAGTAAATTCGGCTGCCGCCGCGTGATCCTCTGTGCCGTCGGGTTTATCGTGCTGACCACCCCGCTGCTGTCGATCGTGTCCGATCCTCTGTTACTCGCAGGCGTTCTGTTGCTTTTTGGCGTCGGCGTCGGCGTGACCGACTGCGCCATGAACATTCAGGCTATCCTGGTGGAAAAAGCGTCGCCGGTGCCGCTGATGTCCGGGTTCCACGGGATGTACAGCGTCGGCGGGATTGCCGGTGCGGGCTTTTTGACGCTGCTGCTAACGCTGGGGATGACGATTTTTACTGGCACTCTGCTGGTCACTCTGGCGGTAATTGTGATGACCATGATGAGCCGTTCCGGGTTGCTCAACTATGCGAATCCCGCCGAAGGCCCGGCGTTTGCCATTCCCCGGGGCGCAGTGCTGCTGCTGGGGATCGTCTGTTTTGCCGTGTTCCTTACCGAAGGGACAGTACTGGACTGGAGCGCCGTCTATTTGACCGACGCGCGCAATATCCCGGAAACTCTCGGCGGGCTGGGCTATACCTGTTTCGCCATCGCCATGACCCTGTTCAGATTAACCGGTGACCGCATCATCGCCCGGCTGGGGCGCCTCCCCGTCGTGTTGGGTGGGTCGATTGTCGCGGCAATCGGTCTGGCGCTGGTGACGTATATTCCTTCATGGGAATTATCGCTCACAGGCTATGTGCTGGTGGGCGCGGGCTGCGCCAATATTGTTCCGGTGATGTTTTCAGCCGTAGGCCGCCAGACCGTGATGCCCCAGACAGCGGCGGTGCCGGCCATCACCACCCTGGGCTATCTGGGTGTGCTCAGCGGGCCTGCGTTTATCGGCTACGTGGCGCATTACAGCTCCCTCTCTTTCGCCTTCTCGCTGATCATGGTGCTAATGCTGATGGTCGGCGCGCTATCCCTTACCCTTAACCTCGGTTATAAAACCGTGACGGCGGAGAACGCATGAAAATTGCACATATCGCGCTCTGGACGCGCGACCTGGCGGCGCAGCAGGCATTCTGGCGTGAGATGTTCGGCGGCGTCAGCAATACGCTGTACGTCAGTAAAAACAGGCCGGGATTCCAGTCGTATTTTATCAGCCTGCCCGAAGGCCCGACGATTGAGTTAATGACCCTACCCGAACTGGGTGACGGGCATAACGGGCAGGAGTTGACGGGCTGGGCGCATATTGCCGTCAACGTTGGCGCGAAACAGGACGTGGACGCCCTGGCGGATCGCGCCGACCAGACCGGCATTCTGGTCAGCCCGCCTCGCACCACCGGCGATGGGTTTTACGAGGCGGTGATCCGCGATCCCGATGGCAACCTGATTGAACTGGTGGCCTGATCGGTTTTATTCCGCCCCGCTGGCCTGATGGAATCCACAAGATCCCCGGATCACCAGCGCGGGCGGCAAAATAATCCGCTTGGGCGGTTCATCATTGCCCTGAATACGGCTGTACAACAGCTCTCCCGCTTTACGGCCTATCTCCTTCGCCGCCACGGACACGGTAGTCAATGCCGGTTGCACCAGGGCTGCCTCGGTGATGTCGTCAAACCCCACCAGCGCAAAATCCTTGCCGGGCGTACGGCCCATTTTGCGCAGCGCCTGCATTACGCCGAGCGCCACAATATCCTGATAGCAGACAGCGGCGGTGATATCCGGATACCGGGTAAACAGCGCTTCCGCCACACGCGCACCATCGCTCTGGCTGGCCTGGGAGGTGACAATCCACTCCGGCTTTGGCGACAGGCCATGCTCGATAAGTTTGCTGGTGAAACCGCCGATACGCTGGGCGCGAGTACCAGAATTTTGGCTGCCGCCGATAAACGCAATGTTCCTGTGGCCCAGCTTTAACAGATGCGCGGTCGCCAGTTGGGTGCCGAAAAAGTTATCGGTGCCGACGTAATCAAAATCTGCATCCCCGAAGGTGCGCACCGTGAGGATCACCGGAATATTGCGCCGCTTCAGGCCATCAAAAAAAGCCTGCGGCGTGTCGCGCGCGGCGCACAACACCATGCCGCAGGCATTGTTGCGCATCAGCGAGTCGACAAACCGCTGCTGGCGCTCGCCGGATTCTTCGCTGTTGGCAAGAAACAGCAGCAGATCGTGGCGCTCCATTTCATGGCTCAGCCCGGCGGTCATCTCGCTATAAAACGGGTTGGTGATGTCGTGCAGCAGCAGCCCGACCTGATTGCTGCTGCGGTTGCGTAAATTCGCCGCCGTCTGGTTGTAGACATAGCCGGATTCATCCAGCGCTTTTAGCACCCGCTCGCGGGTAGCCTGTGATATCCGTCCCCGGTTGCGCAGCACCATAGAAACGGTCGCGGTGGAAACGCCCGCACGTTCGGCGACCTGCGCCAGCGTCACTGTCGTCATGGTTCCTCCCTTTTTTCCAGACAGATTAATCGAATAACCTGTTTTTTGCACATTATCCTGTGAGGCGTTTCACAAGACCGCCTGTAACTGGCGCTTTATTGCCATAAATGGCGGGTTAATCGCGTTAACCACTCTTCCCTGAAGCGGTTAATCGATTAATCTTTTAGCAAGGATTAAGGGAGAGCATATGAAACAGACAGCCTATGATAAATACCCGGAAATCACGGTTTCGGGCTTTGACAACCAGGCCTGGCAAGGATGGGATGACGTCGCTGCCGCGCTAAATGCGAAACGTCCCGCCCAGGGTAAAACGGTGCTGGTGATTGACTGTTACCCCGGCGTCAGGCTTGCGGAGCTGGAAACTCAGCTCCTGGCCCGGCTTACGCCGCAGTTTACGTTCAACGTGGAAACCGCCCGGCTGGATGAACAGCATTTGCATGAACTGCTGGCCCGCAATCTCACTGACGATCGGGTGTTTGGCGTGCTCTCCTGTCATCAGTTACCTGAATTCTTCTCCCCGCAGCGCCTGGCGCAACTGCGCCACGAGGTTGATCGCGTTGAGCAAGGCCTGGTGGTGATTTACGGCCCCGGCGCGGCGCTGGTGCATCCGGGCGATGTGCTGGTGTATGCCGATCTGGCGCGCTGGGAAATCCAGCAGCGGATGCGCAGCGGCGAACTCGGCAACTGGGGCGTTGATAACCAGCACGAAGACATGCTGCGCCGCTATAAACGTGCCTTCTTCATCGAATGGCGGGTGTTCGATCGCCATAAAACGCCGCTGCTGAAGCGGGCAGATTTTGTGCTGGATACCACCCGGCAGGATCACCCAACGATGGTGAGCGGCGATGGGCTGCGCGCCGGCCTTGTACAGGCAACGCGCCAGCCGTTTCGCGTGGTGCCTTTCTTTGACCCTGGCGTATGGGGCGGCCAGTGGATGAAACAGCGATTCGATCTCGATCCCTCTGCGGCGAATTACGCATGGTGTTTTGACTGTGTGCCCGAGGAAAACAGCCTGTTCTTGCGTTTCGGCGCGGTGCGGATCGAGATCCCCTCTCAGGATTTAGTGTTATTACAGCCGCGTCAGCTGCTGGGTGAAAAAGTCCATGCCCGTTTTGGGGCGGAATTCCCGATTCGCTTCGATTTTCTCGATACCATGGACGGCCAGAATCTCAGTTTCCAGGTGCATCCGCTCACAGAATACATCCAGCAGCAGTTCGGCATGCACTACACCCAGGATGAAAGCTATTACATCCTCGACGCGGAGCCGGGCGCAGTGGTGTATCTGGGAACGCAAACCGGGACGCAGCCGCAGGCGATGCTGGACGATCTCCATGCCGCCCAGCGCGGTGAAAAGCCGTTTGATGACCAGCGCTTCGTGAACCAAATCCCGGCACGCAAGCACGATCACTTCCTGATCCCCGCCGGGACCGTGCACTGTTCCGGTAAGGGCACCATGGTGCTGGAGATCAGCGCCACGCCGTACATTTTCACTTTCAAACTGTGGGACTGGGGCCGCCTGGGCCTGGACGGCCTGCCGCGCCCGGTGCATCTGGAGCATGGCGCTCAGGTGATCGACTGGCAGCGCGATACCCGCTGGGTGGAAAAACATCTGGTGAACCGGATCGAGCCGGTCGCCCGGGGCGAAGGCTGGCGTGAAGAGCGTACCGGCCTGCACGAACGGGAATTTATTGAAACCCGTCGCCACTGGTTTAGCGCGCCGGTTACCCATCTCACCCATGGCGGCGTTAACGTTCTCAATCTTGTCGAAGGCGCGCAGGCTCTGGTCGACAGCCCAACCGGCGCATTCGAACCTTACGTGGTGAATTACGCCGAGACCTTTATCGTTCCCGCCGCCGTGGGGGAATACCGTATTTCGCCCTGGGGTGAAAGCGTCGGGCAAACCCTGGCGACGGTGAAAGCCTGGGTAAGGGGGTAATCATGATTCATTTTATTGTCGCCAGCCACGGTCCGCTTGCCGAGGCGCTGCTGGAAAGCAGCCGCATGGTGTATGGCGAACTGCCGCACGTATCGACGGTTACGCTGAATGAACAGCGTGGCATTGACGGGTTTAAACAGGACTTCGCGGCGGTGATGAACGCTGCCCGCGAAGGTGCCGACGGCGTGCTGGTGTTGTGCGATATGCAAAGCGGCACGCCGTGGAACGTCGCCTGTGTGTACGCCTTTTCCCCCGACTGCGTGCCGCCGGTTGCCGTGGTCGCCGGCGTGAATTTCCCGATGCTGCTGCTCAGCGACGAGGTTTCCGGGGGGACCGACGTTCACGCCGCCGCCGCGCTTTTACTGGAGATGACGCAGCCGACGCTGATTAAGGCCGCCCCCGTTTCTTCATCCACTTCTGACGATTTTTAAGGAGCCCGCTATGAGTCTCTCATTTGTACGTATTGATGACCGCGTCATTCATGGGCAGCTCGTGACACGCTGGGCCAAAGAGCTGCCCTGTGACGGCATCATCGCCATTGATGATGCCGTCGCGGCCGATCCCCTGCTCTCCTCGGTGATGAAGGGCGCGGTGCAGGACACCAAAGTGTGGTTATTCGATACCGCCACCGCCATCGAAAAATTGCCAAAGGTGATTGCCAGCGAAAAGCGTTATTTCGTGATCGGCAAATCACCCGTAACGCTCCAGCGTATTGAAATGGCAGGCATCAGCCTGAAAAACGCCAACGGCAAGATCAATGTCGGCCCCATGAGCGCCCGCGCCAGTACCACCACTATCGGCCCCAACCAGTCGGTGAATGCTGAAGAAACCGCCGCCTTCGACTGGCTTGTTGCCCACGGTCACGCCATTGAGTTTCGGCTGGTTCCCGATGCCAGTTGCTATAGCTGGCAGGACGCCCGGCAAAAAATAAAATGAGGAGCGCATTATGATTATTGAAGCCACATTGATTGGCATTCTGTGTTATCTCGGGGCGCTAAGCAGCCCCTGGCTGTTTGGCCTGACGGGCGGCTGGTATTTGATCACCCGTCCGCTGGTTTCCGGGATGCTGGTCGGCCTGATCCTCAGCGATGTGACCACCGGAATTATTATCGGCGTGGCGGTACAGGCGGTATATATCGCGATGGTGACGCCGGGCGGCTCCATGCCTGCCGACCTCAACTTCGTCGCTTTTCCGGCCATTGCGCTGGGCATTCTCTCTGGCAAAGGGCCGGAGGTCGCCGTGGCGCTGGCCGCCACGATTGGTATCGCCGGGACCATTTTGTTTAACGCCATGATGGTGCTGAACTCGTTCTGGAACCACCGCGCCGATGTGGCGCTGGAGCGTGGCGACGAGCGCGGCATTTATCTCAACAGCGCTATCTTCCCACAGGCCACCAACTTCCTGCTGCGCTTTGTACCGACCTTTATCGCGGTCTACTTTGGCGCGCAGTACATCAGCGAATTTATGGACAGCCTGCCCCGCATGGTGCTGTCGATCATGAACGTGCTGGGTGGCATTTTACCGGCGGTGGGTATCGCGATCCTGCTTAAGCAAATCATCAAAAATTACAGCATGTTGATCTATTTTCTGGTCGGTTTCGTCTGCATCGTGTTCCTGAAGCTGAACATGGTCGCCCTGGTGATCGTGGGCGCGCTGCTGGCGCTGATCCATTACAACTACAAGCCGGAAGCCCTGCCTACGGTGAAAGCCGCGTCGCCTGCCGATGATGAGGATGAATTCTGATGGAAGAACGTAAACTGACCCGTAAAGATCTGCGCCGCTGCTGGCGCGCGTGGATGATGCACAATCTCTCTTCCATGAGCTTTGAACGGCTGGAGTCCTTTGGTTTTTGCCTCAGCATGTTGCCGGTCGCCCGCAAGCTTTACCCGGACGCGGCGGCGCGTACCGAGATGCTGCGCCGTCACGCGTCGTTCTATAACACCGAACCGCAGATTGGCGCGATTGTTAACGGCATGGCGCTGGGCCTGGAAGAGAAAAAAGCCAACGGCGAACCTATCGACGGCGAAACCATTAACACCCTGAAAGTCGGCCTGATGGGGCCGCTGGCCGGGATTGGCGATTCAATGATCCCCGGCATGCTGATCCCGATTTTGCTCAGTATCGGCATGGCGCTGGCGGCGGGCGGCAGTATGCTCGGCCCGCTGTTTTATGCCGTGGCGTGGCTGGCGATTATTATCCCCGGCTCGTGGTTTCTGTTTCTCAAAGGCTACCAGATGGGCTCCGGCTCGGTGGAAATGCTGGTCAGTAGCCGCTCGACACGCCTGCGTGAAGCCCTGTCGCTGCTCGGCGTGTTTGTCATGGGCGGCGTAGCGGCAAGCTATGTGAAGTTGGGCACCGGACTGGAGTTCGTGACTAACGACGGGGTTAATATCCACGTTCAGCAAATGCTCGATGGGATCTTCCCACAACTGTTACCGCTGATTGTGGTGCTGGGCACCTGGTATCTGATGGCGAAGCGCGGGGTATCGCCCGTTAAGGCCATGCTGCTGTTGCTGATCCTCGCCGCAATAGGCGTGGCGACCGGGTTGTTTGCCGGGTAAAACGATCACTCAAGCTAACCGGGGCCACGCCCTAATGCTTGTCAGTTAAGCTTTGAAGGTGGCCGCAGCGCGTAGCGCTGTGGCC